>CAMCCU010000269.1 GCA_945872975.1 Pedosphaera parvula Ellin514 | reverse complement strand
CCGAGCAAGCCCACGATCTCGCCTGACCCAACTGAAAACGAAACGTCAGCCACCGCCGTGCGGCCGGGGTAACGCTTGGTCAGGTTCTCGACCTCGATCATCAATCCATTGTCCATGCGGCAGCGCGCATCTTAACAAGTCGATGAAGCGTGGAGCCACCAAAAAGATGTATGAGTGAACCATTCGTCGCTGCTTGGAGCGCGTATGGATAATGGTAGCCGCCGACGTGAGGAGGCGGATTCTCTTAGTGGATGAGACAAACATCCGCCTCGTTACCTCGGCGGCTACCCGTTCGCGGTGTTTCCACCCACGCTCTCACCACTTCACCGTCTTCAGATACTTGATGCTTTCCGGGATCTGGTCTGCCGCAGTCGGGGACTCATCCTCAATGAAGTAATGCTTCACGCCGGACTTCTTCGCGGCCTTCAAGATCGCCGGCCAGTCCATCTGGCCCGTGCCGATGGTCACGTCGTTGCTCACGTCCGTCTTTCCGGTGAACGCGCCCGTGGCGAGGCCCTTCTTCATGTCCTTCACGTGCATCAATTCCCAGCGGCCGGGATATTTCTCAAGCCACTTCACCGGGTCATGACCGGGAAACACCACCCAGAACACGTCCATCTCGAAGCGCACGAACTTGGGATTCGTCTCCTTCATCAGCAGATCCATGAACGTGCCGTCGCCGTGCGGGCGGAACTCAAATCCGTGGCAGTGATAGAAGAACTTGATGCCGCTCCTGGCCAGCACTTCGCCCGCCTTGTTGAAGACTTCGATGGCTTCGCGCGTTGAGGCCTCGTTGAAATCTCCCTTGTGATCAATCCACGCGCAGCCGGCGTATTCCAGCCCGAGTGCCTTCGCGTCTTTCGCGACGCCTTCCGGGTCCGCCTTATAGCGGGCGAAGGGGAAGTGGCCGCTGACCGCCTTGAGCTTGTTGGCGGCGAGCATCTCCTTGAACTTCTCGGGCGAAAGATTGTAGGTGCCGGCCAGCTCGACATCCCGGACACCAAAGCTGCGGACCTTTTCCAGCGACGCCGGGACGTTCTTCGTGAAGTCCGCGCGCAGGCTGTAAAGCTGGAGCCCGATGGGTTCGTTGAACGACGCGGCGTGCGCGGCGATCGTTCCGATGGCAAAAATGAGGGATGAATGGAGCAGTGACTTGAATGATGGCTTCATGGCGGGAGGATGAACACGAACTTCCGTGAAGCTCAAGCGTCAACCTTGATGCTCCAGCTTCGCGCTTTCGTTCGCCAGAACCGCTCGTTAGGGTGGCCCGATGACTGAGTTGTCCTTGCGCGAATTTCATCGCAGCCTGAACGCCGACTTCGCCGAAGTGAACGGCATCGAAGTCGTGAATCATTACGGCGATGTCCTGGCTGAACACGCGGCCTTGCGCGCCGGCGCGGGCGTCATCGACCTGAGCTTTCGCGGCCGGCTGTGTCTTACCGGTGCAGACCGCCAGCGCTTCCTCAACGGGCAGGTCACCAACAACGTCAAGGATCTCAAGACCGGTCAGGGCTGCTACGCCGCGCTCGTGACCGCGAAGGGAAAGTTGCAGAGCGACCTGAACATCTACTGCCTTTCCGATGAGCTGCTGCTCGACTTTGAGCCCGGCCTCAGCGGCGGCATCGCGGAGCGCTTCGAGAAGTTCATCATCGCCGATGACGTTCAGATCGTGGATGTCGCTCCGCACTACGGGCTGCTTTCAGTGCAAGGTCCGCGCGCTGCCGAGGCCGTGGACAAGCTGGGCCTTGGCTTCGCGCTTCCTGAGAAGCCGCTTCACTTCAGCAAAGTCAGCGAGGCGACCTTGGGCGACCTCTATTGCATGAACCATTCGCGCGGCTCGGCGACTGGCCTCGATCTCTTCGTGCCGACCGACGCGCTTGCCGCTGTCGCCGACAAACTCATCGCCGCCGCGAAGGAAGTCGGCGGTCGTGCTTGTGGCTGGCAGGCGCTGGAGTTGGTTCGCATCGAGGCTGGCATCCCGCGTTTCGGCGTTGATATGGACGAGACAAATCTCGCGCCGGAAGCCGGTATCGAGACGCGCGCCATCAGCTACAGCAAGGGCTGCTACATCGGGCAGGAAGTCATCGCGCGCATTCGCACGTATGGACAGGTCGCCAAGTCGCTGCGCGGTCTTGTGCTGCCGGCTGACCTCGCTGAACTCCCAAAGCGCGGCGAGAAGCTTCTGCACGGTGACAGGGAAGTCGGCTTCATCACCAGCGCCGTCGCGTCGCCCTCGTTCCAGAAGAACATCGCGCTCGCCTACGTCCGCCGTGAACACCACGAGCCCGGCACGGTGCTTCAGCTCCAGATCGGTGACCGCGTGCTCGAAGCCACCATCGTTCCGCTGCCCTTCCGCTTCTAATTTTCAACCATGAGAAAAACCAAAATCATCGCCACGCTCGGTCCCGCCACAGATTCACCCGAGATGCTCGGCAAGCTCATCGATGCCGGCATGAACATCGCCCGGCTCAACATGTCGCACGCGCCGCATGACTGGGTCCGCCGCGTGTCGAAGGACATCCGTGCCGCCGCCTCGGCCCGCAACAAGTCGGTGGGCATTCTCATGGACACGCAGGGGCCGGCCATCCGCACTGGCGATCTCCCCGCCGCGCTGGATCTTCAACCCGGCCAGAAGTTCACACTCACCGTGCGCGGCGAGCAAAGCGAGGAGCTGCATTCCGTGGACGTAAACTACGAGAACTTCATCAACGACATCAGCGTGGGCGACACCGTGCTCGTCGATAACGGCGAGATCCACATGAAGGTGCTGGCCAAGCACGCCAACAAGGTCGAGTGCGAAGTGCTCACGCCCGGCAAGCTCGGCAGCCGTCGTCACATCAATCTGCCCGGCGTGCGCGTCAGCCTGCCCGCGCTCACCGCGAAGGATCTCGCGGACATCGAGGTCGGCCTCGATCTCGGCGTGGACTTCATCGCTCTCTCCTTCGTGCGCGAGGCGAAGGACATCCAGCAGTTGCGCAAGGTCGTTTCCGGCGCGACCCACAAGCCGTTGCTCATCGCGAAGATTGAAGATCAGCTTGCCGTCAGCAACTTCGACGAAATTCTCCGCGAGGCCGACGGCATCATGGTCGCGCGCGGCGATCTCGGGATCGAATGTCCCTACGAAGAGCTGCCCATCATCCAGCGTCGCATCGTCAAGGCGTGTCTCCACACCGGCCGCCCCGTCATCGTCGCCACTCACATGCTCGAAAGCATGATCGAGAATCCGCTCCCGACGCGCGCCGAGATCACCGATGTTGCGAACGCCGTCTTCGAGCAGGCCGATGCCATCATGCTCAGCGGCGAGACGACGGTGGGAAAGTATCCGTTGAAATGTATTGAAGTGTTCGACCGCATCTCGCGCCGCATCGAGCGCAGCGGCAGCGCGAACTATCACGAGCGCGCCGACCTCACCAGCTCGCGGCAGAAGCTCGTCAAGAGCGCCGTCGTCCTGGCGGATCAACTGAAGGCGGATGCGATGCTCGTCTTCACCGTCCGCGGCAACATGGCCCGTCACGCCGCGTCTTTCCGTCCGCGTTACTCGCCCATCATCGCCATCTGCGAATTCCACGGCGTCGCGGATTCCCTCGCGCTCAACTGTGGCGTGCATCCGTTTGTTCATGCCTTCGACCACCATCATCCCGAGCGGACCATCGAGTCCGCCATCAATGCCCTGGTTCAGGCGGGCCGGCTGCGCACGGGAAACACCGTGGTCGTGGTCAGCGCGATTTCCGCCGGCGAACAGATCATCGAAGTCGTGGAGATGCGGACGGTGGCGTAGGGGTTTGGTCGCCGGATGCTTCGCGAGACCTTGGCTGGTGTTTGGAAAAAAAGTCCGCACTCGCCCCGGCCCTCCTTGGGTGAGGGCGAGCATTATCCAACTACGTTTCCAAATGCCCCTGGGTGAAAGCGCCGGTGCGAACACGGACTTGATGGCGAGTCGCGAGCGGTTCAAACTTCCGGCACCGTAGTTAAATCCAAGTTGTGAACACTGGAATCGATACTCCCGTCACGCTGGGCGTCCTGATTTTGACGACGCTCGTCAGCGTGCTGGCGTTTCGAGATCATGGGCTGCTGGAGCGGTTGATGTTCAAGCCGCGGGAGATTCTCGCGGGCAAACAATATGAGCGGCTGTTGACGTCCGGCTTCATTCACGGCGACTGGCTTCACCTGGCGTTCAACGCCTACAGCCTGCTGGCCTTTGGGCAAACCATCGAAGCGATATACGGGTTCAAGACGTTGTTGCTGGTTTACTTCTCCTCGATTCTGGGCGGTTCATTGCTGAGCCTGTTCATTCATCGGCATCATGACTACCGGGCGCTCGGCGCTTCCGGCGGCGTGTGTGGCGTGGTGTTCGCGTCGATCTTTTTGCTGCCGGGCGGGAGCATCCATCTGTTCTTCATCCCGATCGGAATTCCGGCTTACGCGTATGCGATTGGCTTCCTGATTTTCTCGTTCGTCCGGATGCGACAGGGCGCGGATAACGTGGGTCATGATGCGCACATTGGCGGCGCGATTATTGGCCTGCTGGTCGCGACAGCGCTCTATCCGTCGATGATGACGGCGAGCCCGGCGTTGTACGCCGGGGTCATTGTTCTGTCGTTGCTCATTCTGGTGCTCACTGCCTTCGATCCATTTCATCTGCTGGAGAGACGAATGGAGTCTGCGGTCGAACGCAACCGGCCGGTCGGGAACGAACGGTTTCAACGCTACGACGACGCGCGCCAGCGGAATCGCAAGATCGAGGAGATCGATCGGTTGCTCGACAAGGTTGCGGCAGGCGGCATGGCGAGTCTCTCCACGGCGGAGCGCGAGCGATTGGATCGGCTGTCGAAGGAGATTCGCGGCTGACGGTGAGGTTGTAGCATCGTGTCCTGGGAATGCATTGGCGCTGCCCGGTGCGCATGGATTGCCGTTCGTCGTCTCCGGATCGGTTACAGAGGTGTAATGCTCCAGAAAGGTTCGGGTCATGCAGGGGAGGCACTGTGTCGGCAACAAAACGAAATGACGCAGTTGACCAACGAACCAAATCCAACTCGGAGAATGACCATGAATGCACTTCTGAAAACCACGATCCGCCGCCTCCCATACTTGGTGCTCGGCGGCACCTTGCTCGTCGCCGGAGCAACGGCGGCTGTGAACAAGGGTGATTCCAAAACCGAGACCAAGCCGTCGCCCATCAAGCTCGTCGTCGATGAACGTCCCGTGACGCGCGACGTGCGGCTTGGCACCAGCTTCTCGCCCATCGTGAAGAAGGTTGCCCCCAGCGTCGTGAAGGTCACCACCTCCACGCGGGCGAAGCAGGCCTCCGTGCAGGAGATGCCCGGCTTCGACAATCCATTTTTCCGCCGCTTCTTCGGCGAGGAGTTCGAGCAGCGTCAGCAGCGCCAACCGCGCCGCCAGCAGAATGCTCCTCGCCAGCTCGGGCAGGGCTCCGGCGTGATCGTGACGAAGGACGGCTATGTGCTCACGAACAACCACGTTGTAGATGAAGCAGACGAGGTGAAGGTCGTGCTGCTCGATGGACGCGAGTTCATCGGCAAAGTCGTGGGCAAAGATCCGAAGACCGACGTGGCCGTGTTGAAGATCGACGGCAAGGATCTTCCCTTCATCGAAATGGCCGACAGCGACAAGATCGAAGTTGGCGACATCGTTCTCGCCGTCGGCAATCCGTTCGGCATCGGCCAGACGGTGACGATGGGCATGATTAGCGCCACCGGACGCGCCACGTTGGGCCTGGATTATGAGGACTTCATCCAGACCGACGCCGCGATCAATCCGGGTAATTCCGGTGGCGCCCTCGTTGACGCGGACGGCCGTTTGATCGGCATCAACACCGCCATCCTCAGCCGGAGCGGTGGCAATCAAGGCATCGGCTTTGCCATCCCGATGAGCCTCGCCCGTGACGTGATGGAAAGCCTCGTGGCGGATGGCCATGTCACGCGCGGTTACCTCGGCGTGATGATCCAGGATGTCACGCCCTCGCTCGCGAAGGAGTTCAACTTGAAGGATCAGAAAGGCGCGCTCATCGGCGATGTCGTGCCGAAAGGTCCGGCAGAGAAAGCCGGCCTCAAGAGCGGCGACGTGGTGCTGGAATTCAACGGCAAACCCGTGAAGGACAGCCGCCATTTCAAACTCCAGGTCTCTCGCGTGAAGCCGAATGAAAGCGTGCCCGTGAAAGTCCTTCGCAACGGTTCCGCCAAGACCATCGAGGTCACGATCAACGAACTGCCCGGCTCTGAAAAAATTGCGAAGGCGGACCCGCGAAACAAAGAGGATGGCGAGGTGTTGAAAGGTATCGCAGTGAGTGACCTTGATGCACAAACGCGGCGCGAGTTCAGCATCCCGAACGGGGTGCATGGCGCCATCGTGACCGAGGTGGACGGCAACTCCGTGGCGCGCGAGGCGGGCTTGAAACCCGGCGACGTGATCACCGAGATCAACCGTCAGCCCGTGAAGAGCGCCGAGGACGCGGTGAAGCTCACGGAAAGTCCGAAGGACAAGACCACACTCCTGCGCGTCTGGAGCAATGGCGGCAGCCGCTACGTCGTCGTTGATGAAACGAATGCCGGATAATTTCTACTGCCAGTAAATCCCATCTAAATCCCTCAACTCCTCCCGTAACCCGCTTCAAGGCGGCTCTGCGGGAGGACTTCTTTTTATGTGGGAAGGTATGATGGGTTTGCCAGCCGGCATCCGGCGGGAGCTTGACGCTGGGCGCGTGCGCCGTTCTGATAGAACGCCAACGGCGTTCCAGCATTCAGCCCAGCGGTTGCCGAGTCCGTGAGGCTACCCTGGGAACCCGTCGCCAAAGAAATTCTCCTACCCCAACGGGGTTGCATCGATCCTGCAACCGCTCGCGTGCTGCAACCCCTTCGGGGTAGAGGAATTTTGGAACACCTTGACCCAAGGTAGGCTCGCGGACTCGCCAACCTTGGGCTGAATGACGGAATCCCTTCAGGATTCTCAATCCGGCGCTCCACAGCTCGCCTACTTCCTGAACTTCAGACGCACGATCAGCTTGCCGTGGATGCCGCCGAAGCCGCCGTTGCTGAAGCCTGTTCACACGGGCGGACGATGCACACGCAACTTGTGGTCTGTGAGGAGGACGATACATCGTGCCCAAGAGGTGGGATCTTCAGCTCGAAAAACTTCATTAAGGCGCGCTGCCAACGCGAGTCGTCCTGGCACGCGCAGGCGGACCAGCATCAAGCCGTGGTGGGTGCCCGGTGAGAAGCGGCGAGTGTCGGAGAAATCCAGGTCTTGAGTGATGAGGAAGCGGCCACTGTCCTGCGTTGCCTGCCACACGTTTGGATCACTCTGGCCGGTGATGCCCTCCAAGCGCACATTGTCCACGTCGTGGCCGAGTGTGGACAAGGAATGAAGCAATGATTCGGGAAGGTTTTCGTCGAGCTTGACCTTCATGCTGTGGCGCGCGCAGGCGGCACGGGCATGTCTTCCTCGGCCGAGGCAGCGGCAAAGGCGATGATGGCCCGCATCGCCTCGCGGGAGACGGTGGGGAAGTCCACC
>CAMCCU010000268.1 GCA_945872975.1 Pedosphaera parvula Ellin514 | reverse complement strand
ACGATCGTCGCGGCGGCAGGCGACGTGGATGGCTTCATCGCCAAGGTGGAGTTCTACGCCGGCCTCACGAAGCTGGGCACCGCCACCGTCGCACCCTACGCGTTGACCTGGACGAATGCACTTCCCGGCAACTACACGCTCAGCGCCGTCGCCACCGACAACGGTGGCTTCACCGCGATCTCCGCTCCGGTGAACGTCTCGGTCGTTGCCGGTTCCGTGAGCAACGTCACGCTCGTCTCGACCGGTGCGGTTTGGAAATACTTCGACCTGGGCACCGACCTGGGCACGCCCTGGCGCTCGCCCGGTTTCAACGACGCGACTTGGGCCAGCGGCCCTGCGCCACTCGGCTACGGCGACGGTGATGAAGCGACGACGAACAGCTTCGGCCCCGACGCGAACACCAAGTTCATTGCCACTTATTATCGCCGCGCCTTCAACGTGACAGGTGCCACGGCGTTCAGCGCGCTCGACGTGCGCGTGTTACGCGACGATGGCGTGGTGGTTTACCTGAACGGCACCGAACTGTTCCGCGACGGGATGCCCGAGGGCCCCATCGCGTTCAACACGCTGGCCAACATCACGGTGGGCGGTGGTGATGAATCCACGAATTTCTTCGGCGGCCCAGTCAACGCGACGTTGCTGGTGGAAGGGGTGAACGTCCTGGCCGTGGAGATTCATCAAGTTCTCCCCACCAGTTCCGACATCAGCTTCGATCTGGAACTGGGTGGCACGCAGATATTCTTCGCACCCGTCCTCACGATCGATGCCTCGGGCGAGCTCAGCTGGCCGAGCGTGCCCACCGGCTTCGTTCTGCAAGTTACCGACAACTTCACCGCGCCGGTCCAATGGCAAGCAGCCGATATCGCCGGCCGAACGGAGCAGAATGGCCGGTTCAAGCTCACCGTCCCATTGACCGGTCCAACCCGGTTCTATCGCCTGGCGCGGCCGTGAGAAAGTGGCCACCGAGCGGATGCGTGGCTGTAAAATGCACCGACCCGTCGTCGCCGGCGCCGACGCTTTCCGGCGGGTTGACTTGTCAGCCAATCTCGGCGCGCAATCCGTGCGTATCCGTTACTGATTGAAGAAAACCGTGATGAAGCCACCGACCCTCAACCGTTTTGTCTCCTGGTTCGCAACGGCTCTGGCCATGCATTTGTGGCTCGCGGTCACCGACGCCGACGCAGCGCAGGCGACCCAGGCACAGGCAAACTGCGTGGCCGAAGTTGCACTCACGATGGAGAAATCCTATGCGAACCCGTTCATGGACGTGACGCTGGATGCGCTTGTGACGGCGCCCGATGGTCGGCGGTTCAAAGTTCCGGCGTTTTGGGCCGGTGGCAATGAGTGGCGTTTTCGCTATTCATCGGCCGTGACCGGCACGCATGCCTATCGCACGGAGTGTTCCGATCCCGGGAATCCAAAACTGCACGGGGTTGAAGGGCGCATTGAAATCGGCCCCTACCGCGGCGAGAGCGCCCTGTACCGTCATGGCCCGGTTCGAGTCGCCGCCGGCCGTCGTCACTTTAAACATGCTGACGGCACGCCGTTTTTCTGGCTGGGGGACACGTGGTGGAAGAACCTGTGCCGGCGGATGACTTGGGAGGGCTTTCAGGAGTTGACCGCCGACCGCAAGGCCAAGGGCTTTAACGTGGTGCAGATCGTGTGCGGACCTTATCCCGACGAAGGGTTTCTCGAACCGCGTCTCGCGAATGAGGGCGGCCTTCCCTACGAATCGGTAAAGTTCGAGCGGGTGAACCCGAAGTATTTTGACTACGCAGATCGGCGCCTGAAGCATCTGGTGGACGCGGGCATTGCACCGGCGATTGTGGGCGCGTGGGGGCGCGGAGACTGCAACAGCATGGAGGCGATCGGAGCGGCCGGCCTGAAGCGGCACTGGCGGTATCTCGTGGCGCGCTACAGCGCCTATCCGGTGTTCTGGATTCTGGCGGGTGAGATTCCGGAGGAAACCAAATGGGGGAAAGGCCCCTGGGCCGAAGTGGCGGAGTATCTTCGCAGCATCGATCCGTATCATCGGCCGTTGACCTGTCATACGGCACATGGGCGCCGAGGCACCAAAGGGGATGTCAGCGTGATTGACTACGACATGGTCGGCGGAAATCACGACGAGCGAGTGGCCGTGGAGCCAGCCACGCTGGCGATTGTGACCGCCGCCTATGCGAAAGACCCGCCCATGCCTGTGCTGGTGGGCGAGACCTGCTATGAGGGGCACATGCAGCAGGGGTTCGGGGATGTTCAGCGTCGTATGTTTTGGGGGAACATGCTCAACGGTGCCGCAGGCCACACCTACGGCGCGGCCGGTGTTTGGCACGCCAGCGTGGAGGGCGATCCTGGCTGTGCATCCTCAGCGTTCGGAGGCACCAGGGTGTATGACTGGACCACCTGGAAGGAAGGCATGAACTATCCCGGCGCCACCCAGCTTGGGATCGGCAAGAAACTCCTGGAGCAGTATCCGTGGGCCCGCTTCGAGCCGCATCCGGAATGGACGGACGGGAACTGCATCGCGGCCGGCATTCCGGGCGAAGTGCGTTTCGTCTATCAACCCCGGAGAAAAATCTACGACTGGAAGGGCCCCGTGGTGAAGAATCTCGAACGGGGCGTGCGCTACGCCGCATTTTACTTCGACCCAGCCACCGGGAGGCGCTTCGACGCCGGCACGTTCGTTCACGAGGCGTCGCTCCCCCAGTTGGTTGCCGGGCATTCCCAACCGCTCCTCGTGGCCGACGGCCTGGCGACGGGCGAGGCTTCGGTCTGGAAAGACTTCGGCACGCCCACGAAGCGCATGGGAGGTCGGTTGTCCGGCGGCAAAGGCATGGTGACGGTTCTGGAAAACCTGATCACCACCAATCTGATGGCCAGTGTCGAGGCCCGCAGCGATGCTGAGGCCGGCATCATCCTGCGCTTTCATGATGCGGACAATTATCTGGTGGCGCTCTACAGTCCGTCGCTGAAAGCCATCTTTCTTCACGATCGAAAAGGGGGCCGCTATGGCGAGGCGCTTGGGGTCGTCGCCGTGCCGGATATCAGTCCCCAAATACAGATCAGCGCGGCCGTGTTCGGAGAGTATGCCGCCATTCACCTGACCGACGGAAAGAAGAGCTATCACACTCCGACCGTGCGGATTGGCAATCTCGCGGGCGGGAAAGCGGGCCTGTGGTTCTATCAAATCGGCGAGCGCCAGGAATTCAGCGCCTTCCAGGTGTCGAAAGCGCGATTGGCCGAGGCGAACCCGGCGGAGTCACGGCTTTCGCTCGGCGAATTCAAGGCGCCACCACTGCCCTCGCCGCAGGATTGGGTCCTGGTATTGGAACGGGAGAAGGATTGGCCTCCCACCCGGACCGCGACGCTTCGCGGAAAAACGGAAGCTGACCTGACGATCAACGGGAGGCCTTGCGAACTCTTTCGACACGGAGTGAAACCGGAATGGGGATACCCGGCACCGCAGCAGGATGCGTTCGTGGTGATTCACCCAAAACATGAACGCAAAAACGCCCCCCTTTACGTGGTGCTGCACTCGGCTGGTCACGATGTCATCAAATGCTTAAACTGCACCCGCGACGTCGGCAACCATGACCTCTACCGATCGCCGGATGATTTCTACGCGCTCTATCTCGATTGTCGGAGTAGTCCGGATGACTGGTGGTGGGGCGGGATGCATTCGAAGGATCCAAACTTGACCCGGAAGAATTCCGGCGGCGATCCGACACCGGTGGAAAACCGGGTGATCGACACGGTCAAATGGGCGATCCAGAAGTACGAGATTGATCCGAACCGCGCGTATCTCTGCGGCATCTCGATGGGCGGCAGCGGGGCCCTTGGAATCGGCATGCGCAACGGGGATGTCTTCGCCGCCATCAAGGCGAGCATCCCGGCCGGGATCGAGCACGTCTCCGAGCGGATGTATTTCCAGCCACGCTCGATTCCCGAGAACGTCCGAATTCCCGACCCTCCAATTGCCATCGATGAATCAGCCCAGAATGACAACTGGTCTGTCGGACACGAACGCTTCGTGAGCGCCATGAATGACCGCCACTACGCGCTCCTCTTCTTTTGGGGGCCATTCGGCCACGCCGACAACCATCTGCTGATCGAAAAGGTGAATGATCTGGCCAGTTCATTCGACTGGCTGCAGCTCAAACGCAACGAGGCGTATCCGGTCTTCGCCAATGCCACCAGCAACCCCAAGCTCCCTTGGCCCGACGACCTGAAAAGTGCCTCCGCGGGACAGGTCAACGCCTTCTTCCGCTGGAAATCCGTCAGCGATACCAAAAAGAAACTTGAAATGACCCTCTTCTTGGTCTCGTCGGCGGAATTGCGAACAACTTTCGCGATTCCCATGGAATCGACCACAGACATCTCTTTGCGCCGTATTCAAAACGGGCCGATCCCGCCCGGCGGAGCATTCCGATGGACCTTTGGAACGGCAAAAGGCGAAGGCAAGGCCGACGCCGAAGGGCTCATTACCATTCCAAGAATGAAGATCACGACCCAGCCGACAACCTTGACCGTCCGCAAGTAGCCAGATGTCGGCCCGCGACATATCCGCACAATAGAACGACTCGTGATCGCATTGGTGGTGTTGCAACATTGGCAAGCCACGGATGGGTTACCGAATAGAATTTCAATGCCCCCCGGCCGGGTCTTTCGGTATGGAGCGAGGTCACGAGTTGAGGAGGTTGAGGCAGCGGCCGGCGGCTCCACGTCGCCACCTGCGCTTCGATGGCCTGGGTCAATCGCTGGATGCGCTGGGCCGGATCCGCCACGGCGTTCAACAGTTCCTCAAAAGCGAGCTGCTGGCCGGGATGATCAAACTTCTGCCGGCTCAGGTAGTTCAAATGCTCCGCCGTCCACGCGCTGCGCCCATCGTAACGCCGCCCGTAGCGCAGCAGATATCCCTTGATGCGCTGGCGGCACCGGCGCAGATCCTCCACCGCGCGCAGGCGCGTGCGCACGAGATCGCGCATCGCTTCATCGGCCTCGTCGGGAACGTGCACGAAGGACAGTTCGCCCGCGCGGAACAGCCGGGCCAGGGTCAACGCGTTGCGCCGGTCGGTCTTCACCCTGTCACCGCTTTTCCTGGGCACCAGCGAGGGGGAGACGATCTCACAGGTGATCTTTTTCCCGCGCAGATGGCGGGCCAGCCAGAATCCGGTGGGGCCGGCTTCATACACGTAGCGGACTTGCGCGCCGCCTTCGGTGAGCTTTTTGTGGAGCCGATCGATGCTGTGCGAGTGGGCCGGGATGGTGCCGTAGGACACCACGTCGCCGCCCTCGTGGGCGATGGCCACGGCGATGGTTTGGGCATGGACATCCAGGCCGACATATTTGATGATTTGAGCTGTGGGTGATGGGTTCATAGATATCAGGTTGGTTGGTTGGGCGGGGCGACTCGCAGGCCACAACTTTGTGGATAGGTTCCCGCGCTCGCGCTGGAATAACCCACGTTCAACCCACTCACCCACTCTTTTTCTCCAACCGCCAAGCCATAGGGTCTAGGCGGCATTGCGCATGAAATCAGTATTCAGCACGATTCTTTCAGTTTTGCTCTTGTGCGGCTGCTCGCAGAAGCATACCGCTGTCGTTGACGAGTCGGTTGATATCGTGGCCGGCAAGGATATTGTCGTGCGAGATTATGTGGTGAGCGTCAAGAAGCGTGACGGCAGTTCTATTGAGGGTGTTCGGATAGTGCATAGAGAGCCGGATGGCAAGGAGACGACCATCACAGCTGATACCGGCACTTTGACTCAAGGCCGCAAAGAGAATGTTGAGGCACGACCGACGGATGAGAAGACTCAAGAGAGATTGCGAGTAGTCGTGATTCACAATTCGGTGACGTTGACATTATCCAATGCGCTCGTGCAGACGAAGACGCAGAGCGGCACAACGAAGATGATGGTGGAGAAGCTGGAGTTAGCTTTTTAGTCAGTATGACGCCGCCTAACCATGGCTTCTAACCCGGCGTGAGCGTCGCGGTTGCAATCGTTGCGTCCCGTGGGCAGGGTCGCTGAGCTTGGGGCGTTAGGCCACGTGAGCGCGCTTTGAGGATATGAGCAGCACACAGAAGACATTGGTTGGCAGCACGGCCGTTCTGTTGATGGCTTTTGTTGCCTTCGGTATTGTCACTTGGGTCCGTGTGCTTCAGGTAATTCCCTATTCATCGAGTTGCGCCACGACGCTTGTTCAGATTTCGCGGCAGAGCGCAGCAGTCCGCCCGTTCTTCCTCGGTGCGTTTATTGTCAGCGCATTTGTTTTTGAGTTTTCCCGTCGTCAGTTACCGAGAGCGTGGCGCTATGTTTTCGTAGTCACACTTGGACTTGCAGCGGGTTTGATTGTCATTCCTTGGCTGGTCGGTATGATCTACGCATGAGCCTGTGGCCTAATCACCAAAGGATGGAAAGGACCGGAGAGCGCTGGTGATGTTCGATTGGAAGTGGGGGGTCATCGCGCGGAGCGTCCGTTCCATCCGGGGTGATTAGGCAACAGGAGTCAGCCATGAAATTACGAATCTCTACCTTGTTATCTCTGTTTGCTGGGCTCGGCTCAATGCTCGCCGTCGATATATCAGAACAACCCAAGCCAACTCTCTCGAATACCTCTTACGGGCCGGATGCTCGAAACATCCTCGACTTCTGGATGGCCGCCGGGGACGGCCCACGTCCGCTGCTGGTTTACATTCATGGCGGCGGCTGGATCACGGGAGACAAAACCCAGAAGATGCCCGCCTTCCAGCCGTTTCTGGACCGGGGAATTTCCTGCGCGGCCGTCAACTATCGCCTGGCTCCCAATCATCCGCTGCCCACCCCAGTTTACGATGCCGCACGAGCCATCCAATTCCTGAGGACGAAAGCTGTCGAGTGGAACATCGATGCAAAGCGCATCGCCTTGACCGGACCGAGCGCGGGGGCTTGCACATCAATGTGGCTGTTACTGCATGACGACCTGGCCGACCCAAAGGCGGCGGATGCCGTGCTGCGCCAATCGTCGCGCGTCTGCGCCGCCGCAGTGATGGTGGGCCAAACATCCATCGATCCGAAGGTTATCGAGGGCTGGCTGGGCCCGCACGTGCTCAAGCATCCCATGATTTGCATGGCAGTGGGTGAAAAGACAATCGAGGATGCGCTTAAGAATTACGATAGACATCGCGACGTCTACGCGGAGTTTTCACCGTTCAATCATGTCGATTCCCACGATCCCCCGTTGTTCATGACCTGTAGCGCCGAGATGGATCTGCCATCACGAGACGCCGGCCACGGCATTCATCACCCGATCTTCGGCGTGAAACTCAAGGAGAGATCTGACAAGATTGGACACGAGTGCTATCTGCTGGTTCCAGGATTCTCCAAGCCGGAGAAGTATTCCGATGCGAACGACTTTCTCATGGCCAAGTTGCTGTCGAAGTAACGCAGAAACGATCGCGTCCAACTGTTCATGAGGGTCTGGATTGGGTTGCCGAACCAATCGGTGGAGACGAACCGCCGCCCCTCCGCCCCTTTTCTCCCCCGCCCCCTTTCCCACCT
>CAMCCU010000267.1 GCA_945872975.1 Pedosphaera parvula Ellin514 | reverse complement strand
ATCCGGACGGCCAGGTTCGAGAGCAACGATTCGTCATCGAGATACAGGATGCGTTGCCCGGTTCCGGTCTGGAGTCGCTGCGAATCCGGACTCTTCACATCGACCTCAGCTTCGATGGCCGGGAAGTAGAGCTGGAAAGTCGTCCCGCGGCCGGGCTCGCTGGTGACTCGGATCGCGCCGTCATGCGCTTGCGTGATGCCATGCACCACGGAAAGCCCCAGCCCGGTCCCACGCCCTGGCTCCTTGGTGGTGAAGAACGGCTCGAAGATTCGTTCCAGAATCTCGGTGTCCATTCCATGGCCATTGTCGGTGACTGAAAGGCAGGCGTAATTGCCATGGCGCAGCCGGGGCACCAGGGAGTTGTTGTCGCTGTCTCTTTCTATTCCGGCCTTGCGAAGCTGGATTTCAATCCGGCCGTCTCTCTCGCCGAGTGCGTGCCAGGCATTCATGCAGAGATTGAGAATCACCTGGTGAATCTGGGTCGCGTCCGCGAAAACATTCGGCATGTCCGTGCCAATGGTTTTGACGAGCACGACCTCGGCGGGAAGGGTTGATCGCAGCAGGCTTTCCACTTCCTCCACCACCTTCGTGAGTGAAATGACCTCGCGTTGCTGGGGTTGCTGACGGCTGAACGAAAGGATCTGGCGGACGAGATTCTTCGCCCGATTGCTTGCCCGCTCGATTTCTTCAATGCTCTGGAATGCCGGATGGCCAGGCTCAATATCCAGTCGCAAGAGATGCACATTGCCGATGATCGCGCCGAGAATGTTATTGAAGTCATGCGCGATGCCGCCGGAAAGGGTGCCGAGCGCCTCCATCTTTTGGGCCTGCCGGAACTGCGCCTCCAGCGACCTTCGCTCGGTGATGTCCTCCGCGATGCCGGCGATGCGATAGACCGTGCCCGTGCTGTCGTGAACCGGGAACGCGCGGTCGTGGATCCAGCGGATTGAGCCATCGGGCCGCACGATGCGGAAGGTCTCGTCGTATTCGCCCTGCTCCTGTTTGGTCTTCGCGGCCTCGTGGACGCGTTGCCGGTCTTCGGCATGAATCGATTCCATCCAGCTTTGCGGTGAGTGGTAGATGCTGTCGCGCGTGCGTCCCCAGATCTTCTCGTAGGCTGGACTGATGTAGAGCACTTGCTCCTTGGAGGGATCGGTAATCCAGAAGACTTCGTCGATGTTTTCGGCCAGTTGCCGGAAGCGCTCCTCGCTCTCGCGCAGGTTTTGCCCCGCCCGCCTCTCATCTTCGAGCACGCTCAAGAGCGCGCGCCGCGTCCTTTGGGCCAGCATCAGGAGTCGGTCCGTTTCGGCTTTGTTCGCCGCCAGTTGGTCATACTGACTGTGGAGCAGAGCCTCAGCACGGCGGCCTTCGGCTATCTCCCCTGCCGCCTTGAGGGTGTGGCGTCGTAATTCGAGTTGGTTGATGACCTGCCGGCTCAGGGCGCGAAGCGCGGCCCGTTGTTCGGCGGTCAGGATGCGTGGCTCCTGATCGATCACGCACAGGGTGCCCAGCGCGTGGCCGTCGGGCGCGATCAAGGGCGCTCCGGCGTAAAAGCGGATGCGTGGTTCACCGGTCACGAGCGGGTTGTCCGCAAAGCGATGGTCGGCCTGTGCATCGCGGACTTCGAATACTTCATCCGCATGCAGGATGGCATGGGCGCAGAAGGCGACTCCGCGCGTTGTTTCGGTGGCGTCGATGCCGATGGCGGATTTGAACCATTGACGCTTGTCATCCACCAGCGAGACGAGGGCGATGGGAGTCTGGCAGATGGCCGCAGCGAGTAGCGTGAGATCGTCGAAAGCCTGCTCTGGCGGCGTATCGAGGACTTGGTATTCACGCAGGGCTTCGAGCCGCTGCGCTTCGTTCGTAGGCGGTGACGCGTTCATGGTGCATGGGTGTTGGAATAACGCGGGGGCAGGCGGTGTTGGGCGAGCAGTTCGTTGACCTCGCGTTTCAATTCGAGAATGCGGTCTTCGCGGCCCAGCGTGGCCTCGTGCCAGCGCTGCAATTCGTGTAACTGGTTCCGGATCTCTTCATCCGCTCGCTTGCTCGCGTCCCTCAGGCGTTTCTGTTCCAGGGCCTGCTCGGTGGATTTGCCCAGACGTGTTATCCGGTCTTTGAGCAAATAGTCAGACACGCCGTGCTTCATCGCCTCGACGGCGAGATCCTCGCCGACGGTTCCGGAGATGAGAATGAACGGTATGTCGAGGCCGGCCTCGCGCAACAGTTTCACCGCCCGCAATCCGCTGAACTCAGGCATCGAATAATCGGCGAGGATGATGTCCGGTGAATTCTTCAGTTCCGCGAGATAGTCCAGTTCGGTCTCCACCCGCTTCCACTCGGGGGCAAATCCCGCGCGGCGCAATTCGGCGAGGACCAAATCCGCGTCGTCCTGCGAATCCTCGACCAGCAACAGCTTGATTGGCGTGGCCATGAATCAGGGTTTGGGTGTCTTGTTGAACTGCAGCCAGTATTGGCTGATCACGCGGACGGTTTCGGCGAACTGGTCGAAGTCCATGGGCTTCACGATGTAGCTGTTCACTCCGTGGCGGTAGCTTTCAATCAGGTCGCGCTCCTCGTTGGAGGAGCTCAAGGCCACGATGGGGATGGTTCGCGTGTAGGGGTCGGCTTTCAAACGGCGCAGCACTTCCATCCCGTCCACCTTCGGCATCTTCATGTCGAGGAAGATTACCTTGGGCCGGTTGGCCAAATTGCGGGCGGAGTGGCTGCCGGTGCAGAAGACAAACTCCAGTGCCTCCTTCCCGTCCGCCACCACATGAACCCGGGCCGCCAGATTCGTCTTGTTAAAGGTGCGAACGAAGAACGCCACGTCGTCAGGGCTGTCTTCAACCAGCAAAATCTCCACTGATTCGTCAGACATAGATGTTCTCTCCTTCCAGCGTGAAATAGAACGTCGCGCCCTTGTCCGGCTCGGCCTCAGCCCAGACGCGCCCACCGTGACGGCGGATGATTCGTTGCACAATCGCCAGGCCGACGCCCGTGCCTTCAAACTGATCCGCCCGGTGCAGGCGCTGGAATACGCCAAAAAGATTGTGGGCATACTCCATCTCGAAACCCGCGCCATTGTCCTTGATGAAGTAGACGCAACGCCCGCCATCTTTGCGCGCGCCCACTTCGATGACAGCCGGGTCGCAGCGCCGTGAGTATTTGAGCGCGTTGGAGAGCAGGTTCATGAAGACCTGATGCAGCAAAGTAGGATCGGCCTCGCCGTCGGGCAGATCGCCGATGGTGATCTTCACATGACGGCCTTCCATGTCGCTCTGCAGTTCCTCCAGCACGCGGTTTGCGATCTTCGCGGGCGAGACCGTACGCTTGTTGAGCGGCTGCCGGCTTAACCGGGAAAATTCCAGCAACCCGTCGATGAGCAGGCCCATCTTCATCGCGTTCTCATGGATGCGTTCCAACTGCCGGCCCGCCTCGGGAGGGAACGTGGCGGCGTAATCCTCCTGGAGCATCCGGGCAAAGCCGCCCATGGCCCGCAACGGCGCGCGTAGATCGTGCGAGATGGAATAGGAGAAGGCTTCCAGCTCGGCGGTGCGCTCGATGACCCGCCGTTCCAGCTCGGCGTTGAGCTGGCTGATTTTTTCCTCGGCGAGTTTTCGCTCCGTGATGTCACGCGCCACTTTTGACGCACCAATGGTTTTGCCGCTCGAATCCTTGATGGGTGAGGACGTGATTGAAACATTGATCAGTCGTCCCCCCTTCGACTGCCGTACGGTTTCAAGATTCTGCACGCTTTCTCCCCGGGTGATTCTCTGGATGATGTGATGTTCCTCATCGTGAAGGTCAGCCGGGATCAGCCGCAAAATCGAGCTGCCCAGCATCTCTTCGCTGGAATACCCAAATATCTTCTCCGCGCCCGCATTCCAACTGGTGATTGTGCCGTCCAGATTCTTTCCAATGATGGCGTCATCTGAGGATTTTTCGATGGCGGCCAGATGAACGGCAATCATTTCCATGCGCTTGCGTTCGGTGATGTCGGCGCGGATGGCGACATACTGGCGGGGTTTGCCATCGTCGTTGAGGAAGGGGACGATGGTGGTATCAACCCAGTAGAAGGAGCCGTCCTTGGCCTTGTTCTTAATCTCGCCCTTCCAGACCTTGCCCCGAGCGATGGTCGTCCATAAATCGCGGATGAATTCCTTGGAATGAAATCCGGAATTGAGGATGCGATGATCCTGGCCCAGCAACTCCTGCTCGGAGTATTTCGAGATCGCGCAGAACTTGTCGTTGACGCAGGTGATCTTCCCCTGCGGATCGGTGATGGCGACGATGGCGTGCTCATCCAGCGCCGCCTTCAAATCATCAATCTCCCTGAGCGATGCCCTTAATTGTTGTTCGGGTTGCATGTGCCGGAGGATATGATGGCCGTGTCGGGCCTGGATAGCCGTCGTCAGCCTGGCGAGTTTGCGCAGCCGTCGCGAGGTGTGGTTTCGGATGGTTCGAGCAATGCCCAACTGAGGTTCAGTCGTCGCGTTGCCTGGCTCAATCCTTGGAAATCCACGGGCTTGACGATGTAAGTGTGAGCTCCTGAACGATGACATTCGTCCAGTTTTTGTTCGTCTTGAGACACCGTCAATATGGCCACCGGAATGGACTTTGTTCGTTCGTCGGCCTTGATCCGGCGGAGCACTTCCATTCCGGCGATCTTCGGCAGGTCCAGGTCCAGCAGCACCAAATAAGGCCGGTCCTCGATGCGGCGTTCCGCAAAGCGTCCCGTGCAAAACAGGTATTCCAAAGCCTCCGCGCCATCGCCCGCGACTTGAATCGGATTGGTGATTTTGGCTTTCCTAAAGGCTTGCAGAGTCAGATCCACATCGTCCTGATTATCCTCCACGAGCAGGATTTCCCCAAGATGGTTGCTGTTTAGCAGAAGTGTGGCGACTGAGACCTGCAAGGCCCGCGCGAGCTTATCAATGCTCTTCAATGTGAGGTTCCTCGCCCCTCCTTCGATCCCGGCGATGTAAGTCCGGTGCAGGTTTGCCCGCTCGGCCAGTTCCTCTTGGGAAAGGCCGAGAAGAAACCGTAAACGCCTGACTGATGCTCCAAATCGCTCCGCTATATTCATTCCGTGAAAGGACCGCTACAACTGGGCTACGACCCTAGAGTGTTAGGTTCGACACGCAATAGACTAGAAGTAACATTCGTCCGTAGATCGCCACACCTCTTCAGGTTCCGTAATGAGCTGGCGGGCGTACGGGGAAGCAAGATGCTACAGGATTTCACGAAAGAAAGCCGGTCGCTGGCTTGGATTGCGATGCGCGTTTTTCGTCGCAAGCTCCCGTGGGTTGCCGTATTCGATTGCTCCAATCGATGATTTCTCTCCACCAGCTCACCAAACGTTTTGGTTCTCAGACGGCCGTTGACTCGTTGTCGTTTGAGATCCCGGGCGGACAGATCGTCGGCTTCCTCGGGCCGAACGGCGCCGGCAAATCCACCACGCTGAAGATGCTGACAGGGATGATCGAGCCCACGGAAGGGACGGCGACGATCTGTGGGTTGGACCTGCGTCGCGACACGCTGGAGGTGAAGCGCATCATCGGCTTCGTGCCGGAATCCGGCGCAGTGTTCGAGTCGCTCACCGGCCTGGAATATCTGGAGATGGTCGCCGCGCTCTACGCCATTCCTCCGGAGGCAGCCCGCGAGCGAATCCGGCAGTTCATCGCGTTCTTCGACCTCAGCTTCGAGACGTTGACGGACAAGTTGCTCGGCGCTTACTCGAAAGGCATGCGGCGCAAGGTCGTGATCACCGCCGCCCTGCTGCACAATCCGCCCGTCGTCTTTTTCGACGAGCCGCTCGACGGGTTGGATGCCAATGCCGCCGTGGGTTTCAAGGCTCTCATCCAAACGCTCGCGCGCGAGGGCAAGACCATCGTTTACAGCTCGCACATCCTCGATGTCGTGGAGCGCGTGTGCGACCGCGTCATCATCATCGACAAGGGACGATTGATCGTGGACGGCAAGCCCGACGAGCTTGTGACTTCTCACAATGCCGGGACGCTGGAGCGATTGTTCACGCAGCTCACCGGCGGTGCGGAACTGGAACGTCGGGCTGAAGATTTCGCGAAGACGTTCCGTTCATGAGCGCATCGTCCGCGAGCCCGCCTCCGCTTCCACCAAGCGCTCCTGCGCTGTCGCCGGAGCAAACCCTGCGACGCCTGTTCCTCACGCTCTTTCTGCGGGGCAGGGGAGCGCGCGGCTTGAAGAAGGAGAAGGCGCCGAAATCAGTTGGCTCCAAGCTCGCGACGACACTCGTGCTCTACGCTGTGTTCGGCTGCATGGCGCTGGTGTTCATGGGGCAGCCGGTATTCGCGCTGTCGGTTTATCTCCACGCGATGACGCTGATGTTCGTCGGGATGTTCGTCGCGTCCTCCTCCGGCGAAGTTCTGTTCAACAAGGAAGAGGCGGACATCCTAATGCACCGTCCGGTGGCACCGCGCAGCCTGCTCTGGGCAAAGATCAGCGTGCTGGTGCAAGTATCCCTCTGGCTGGCGTGCGCGTTCAATCTCGCCGGTCTCATCGCCGGAATCTTCGCCCGCGACGGCGGCTGGCTGTTCCCAGTGGCGCACTTGTTCTCGACGGTTCTGGAAGCGCTCTTCTGCACCAGTTGTGTTGTGTTGATCTATCAACTCTGCCTGCGCTGGTTCGGACGCGAGCGACTGGACGGCTTGATGACCACGGCGCAGGTGTTGATGACAATCGGCGTCGTTCTCGCGGGGCAGATCGTTCCTCAAGTGATGTCGCGCATGCGCGGCAAGTTTGAGCTGAGCCACGACACCTGGTGGGTCTGGCTGCTGCCGCCCGCGTGGTTTGCCGGCATCGATGACGCGATTGCGGGAGGTGGCTCCACGACTGCGTGGGTGCTCGCCGGAGTGGGGATGCTCGTCACGGCATTGGTGGTATGGACGGCGTTCGGCAAGCTGGCCAACGATTACGGAGCAGGTCTGCAAATGCTCAACGAAACTTCGGGAGCCACTCGCAAACGCCGTGTCGGCCGACGATGGCTCGATCGGCTGGTCCACCTGCCGCCGCTCAGTTGGTGGCTGCGGGATTCCGTCTCCCGCGCCACGTTCCTGCTCGTGGCGGCGTATCTCGTGCGTGATCGCGATGTGAAGCTGCGCGTCTATCCCGGCCTCGCTCCCATGATGGTCATGCCCTTCATCTTCCTCGTGCAAGGCCGGACCGGAGGCGCGGATTCATTCGGCGTCGCGTTCGCGGGAACCTATCTCGGCATGGTGCCGCTGATGGGGATCGGCCTGCTCCAATACTCCCAGCAATGGCAGGCCGCTGACATCTTCCGGGTTGCTCCGCTGCCCGGCCCCGCTCCGCTCAATCGCGGTCTGCGCCGGGCCGTGCTGGTGATGCTCACCCTCCCCGTGTTGATCCTCTACGCGTCTGTGGCGTGGCTGTTCGGCGGCAACATCTCGAACATGGCGCTGCTCCTGCCCGGCCTCATTGCCATCCCCGTTTACATGATCATTCCGTGCCTCAAAGGAGAGGCCGTTCCCTTGTCGCAACCGGCGGACG
>CAMCCU010000266.1 GCA_945872975.1 Pedosphaera parvula Ellin514 | reverse complement strand
CGGGCTGGTCGCGGGCGATACCTACGAGCTCGATGTCAGCGAGCTCTCCGATCTGACCGGCAATCCGATCAATCCGAACCCGAGCGTCGTGACGTTTACGGCCGGCACGGATCAGCCGCGCCTGACGATTGTCCGTTCGGGAAATCAAGCCATCCTCTCCTGGCCGGCGGCGACTTCATACGTCCTTGAGCAGACCGACGCGCTCGCGTCGCCGTCCAGCAGCACCGTATGGACGCCTGTCGCGGCTGCTCCGACCGTGGTGCGTGGCAAGAATTCGCTGACGGTCAGCGCCGGCACGGGCACGAAGGTCTATCGCCTGCGCCGATAAGCGGACCGTTTCAGAAACGTTTCTCACGAGGATCGGGCGAAAGCTCGGTCCTCTTTTTTTGGTGTGGACCGGCTGCGCCGGACGGGACGAAGCGGAGGGGGAGTCTTAATCGGTGTCCTCGAACCGATCCTGAAGCTGCATCAGCGCCACCTGCATCTCATCGATGGCTTGGTAGCGACTGCTCAACTCGTCGTGGCAGGCCTTGAAGAAAATCTCCGTCACCAACGCCAGACTTCCGCGTTTCTCCTCGTCGATATCTTCAAGGGAGACGGGGATTCCTTGAAGCGCGGCCGGGCCAAGGCTGGCTTCGCAGAGCACTTTGCCGAGGCTGTAAACGTCCGCCCACAGCGTGCCTGGACCTTCGGGCGGAGTGAAGCCCTCGGTGCCAAGCTGTTTGGGATCGCGCTTCGCCTCGGCCAGATGGGTGACCAGCCCGACATCGGCCAGCTTGGCGACGCCGTTTACGAAGACGATATTGGCCGGCTTAATGTCGCGATGGATGAGTTGCTTCGAGTGGAGGTAACGCAACGCTTCGCACAGTTCGATCGCGAGATGGAGGCATTCCCGTGCGGGCAACCGACCCCGGGTGTCGAGCTCGTGCGCGAGCGTCCGGGCGGTGTAGCTGGCGGGGTCGATGTTCCGCCCGCCGTGAATGCAATCTGCCAGCTCCATCACGTAGTAGAAGAATCCGGCGGCGTTGTTGCGGCCCACGTGCAGGATGGGAACCAGGCCGTGATGGGTTCGGGAGATGGGCGTGTATTGCAGGATGCCCCGGTATTCGCGCTCGAACGGGCTGCGGTCGGAGAAGGTGTGTTTGTGGATGAGCTTCACGGCGTGATGGACGCCGATTTCGCCGCGAGCCAGCCAGACTTCCCCGTAAGCGCCCTGGCCGATGGGGCGGATCAATTCGTAGTTGGGAATGCTGACACCGCCTTCTGCCAGGGTGGTTTGAGATTCGCAGGGAATGGACGGATCGACCGGAACAGCGTCATCGACTGTCTGGTCGCGACGGCTGCCGGTGAAGCGTCCGACGAATCTGCAGAAGTGACTTAATGCTGATCCCATACGCTCACCCGCCATCTGTAGCTTGGAGAAAGCGGTGCTGAATCAGAAGCAAAATCTGTGGCAGTGACCTTGCCTGCGAAGAAAAACGCCGTTTGCTTCAGAGCAAACGGCGTTCTGTGGAATTGTGATTGTTCAGCTCGAGAGCGCGCCGGATGTCGGCGTGCTTTGTTTGAAAACGATCTTCCCGTCTTCCACCGTGACCGCGATCGGATCGCCGTCATGCAGGCTCCCCCTGAGGATTTCCTCGGCGAGCGGATCTTCGAGGAAGCGTTCCACCGAGCGTCGCATCGGGCGCGCGCCATAGGTTGGGTCGTAGCCTTTCTCCACCAGGAGATCCCTGGCTTTATCGTCCAGGGTCAGGTTCAGCTTCCTTCCCTTGAGCCGCTCTCCGACCTTCTTCATCTCGAGTTCCAGAATCTGGATGAGATCCGGCTTGGTGAGCGAGCGGAAGACGATGATATCGTCCAGACGGTTGAGGAATTCCGGACGGAACTGCCGCTTGGCTTCCTCCATGATTTTCTCACGCATCTTCTCGTAACTGGTTTCATCGGTGATGGGCGAGAAACCCATCGAGGATTGCTTCTTGATGGTCTCAGCGCCGACGTTCGAGGTCATCAGGATGACGGTGTTCCGGAAGTTCACCACGCGACCGAGGTTGTCGGTGAGTTTCCCCTCCTCCAGAATCTGGAGAAGCATGTTCATCACGTCCGGGTGAGCCTTTTCAATCTCATCAAAGAGGACAACGGAGTAGGGCTTGCGGCGGACCTGCTCGGTCAGCTGGCCGCCATCCTCGTAACCCACATAGCCCGGCGGAGAACCAATCATTCGGGAGGCGTTGTGACGCTCCATGTATTCGGACATGTCGAGCTGGATGAGCGCCTTGGAATCGCCAAACATCGTTTCGGCGAGCGACTTCGCGAGCAACGTTTTGCCAACGCCCGTCGGCCCGAGCAATGCAAAGGTGCCGATGGGACGCTTCGGATCCTTCAGGTCCGCGCGTGAGCGGCGCAGAGCCTTGCTGATGGCGCTCACGGCTTCCTTCTGGCCAATGACTGTATGGGTCATTTCCTCTTCCATCGCCAGAAGTCGCTGTGCTTCGCCCTGCTCCATGCGCTTGAGCGGAATGCCCGTCCACTTGGAAACGACATGGAGAATGTCATCTTCATCAACTTTGACCCGCTTCTCTTCGCGACTGGATTTCCAAGCGGCCAGGACGGATTCCTGTTTCTCCTTCGCGTGCTTTTCCTTGTCCCGCATCGCGGCTGCGCCTTCGAAATCCTGTTCCTTGATCGCCTTTTCCTTCTGGACCTTGATCTGTTCGATCTCGCCTTCGATGTCCTTCAGTTCCGGCGGACGCGTCATGGCGCCGATGCGCGCACGTGAACCGGCTTCGTCCATCAAGTCGATGGCTTTGTCCGGCAGGAAACGATCCGTGATGTAGCGATCGGACATCGTGACCGCTGCGGTAACGGCGGCATCAGTGATCTCCGCCTTGTGATGCTCCTCGTACTTCACGCGCAGCCCTTTGAGTATCGCGATGGCGTCCTCGATGGACGGAGCTTCGACCTTTACGCTTTGGAAGCGGCGTTCCAGCGCGGCGTCCTTCTCGATATATTTGCGGTACTCGTTCAGCGTGGTTGCGCCGATGCACTGCATCTCACCGCGGCTGAGCGCGGGCTTGATGATGTTGGAGGCGTCCATCGTGCCTTCGGCTGAACCCGCACCGACGATGGTGTGAAGCTCGTCGATGAAGAGGATGACGTTCTTCGCGCGGCGAATCTCGTCCATCACCGCCTTGATGCGTTCCTCGAACTGGCCGCGATACTTGGTGCCCGCCACCATGAGCGCGAGGTCCAGAGTGATGACGCGTTTATCACGGAGAAGTTCGGGGACGTTGCCCTTGGCAATCTCCTGAGCAAGTCCTTCGACGATCGCGGTCTTGCCGACGCCGGCTTCGCCGAGGAGCACCGGGTTGTTCTTGGTGCGGCGGCAGAGGACTTGGATGACGCGCTCGATTTCGTTCTGCCGGCCGATGACGGGGTCCATGTCGCCCTTGCGCGCGATCTCGGTGAGGTCGCGACCGAAGGCTTTGAGAGCGGGCGTTTTCACTTCGCCCTTCTTCTCGGCCTGCTGCGGCTTCTCGGGCTGTTCCGGAACGGCGCTTTCTTCCTGCGCGTTGAAATTGGGGTCGAGCTCTTTGAGGATCTCTTGTCGAGTCTGCTCGATATCCACGTCGAGGTTCTTGAGAACGCGCGCAGCGACGCCATCACCTTCGCGCAGCAAGCCGAGCAGGATGTGCTCGGTGCCGACGTAGGTGTGATTGAGCGCCTTGGCTTCCTTGGCGGCGAGGGCGAGCACCTTCTTCACTCGCGGCGTGTAAGGGATGTTGCCGATCATCTTCTGATCGGGGCCGGTGCCGACCTGTTTTTCGACCTCCATGCGGACGGTCTCGAGATCGAGGCCCATCTTCTGGAGCACGTTCACCGCGACACCCTGGCCCAATTTGATGAGCCCAAGGAGCAGGTGTTCGGTGCCGACAAAGTTGTGATTGAACCGGTCGGCTTCTTTTCGCGCCAGAGCGAGAACTTGCTGCGCTCGCGGCGTGAAATTGTTCATGGCTTCATCGCTCATAGGTATTTAATAAATGCACCAGCAGATTTTTTTGTCCAGCGTCCTGTCGTCGAAGCTTCTTCGCATCGCGACAACCATTTCGCCGATCTGTGTTCAGCAGATTTGCTACCACTGTTATCGTATGGCGTGAGCAGGGGATTAGCTAAATTTTTTTCAAACAAGCACTTTGGCGACCTGAGACTCGTTGGCTCGAGTGAGCGAGGTTGGCGCAGTGTGGGTGGAATGATCCAGAGCTGGGGTGCGGGAAAACCGTCGATGCCTATGACGCAAATCCAGGCGAATGAATCAGGACTTCTCCGCTCCGCTGGAGGGCGGGGTCGGTTTCGGCTTGGGCCGGCTGACGGTGCGCAGGCGTTCGCGGAGCATGTCTGCCCGAAGTAGATCGCGTTCCTCAGCCGTGAGCTTGTCCGAATACCGCTTCTGCAAATGATTCGGCTGGGTGACGACAAACAGCTCGTCCACCGGGGCGCGGTCGAGATCAGGGAACAGTCCGAGGTCAACGCCCAGGCGCATTAAGGAGAGCAGGTTCATCGTCTCTTTCGACGAGATGCTGTGTGCGTTGGCGAGGATGCCGTAGGCGCGGCCGATGTGGTTATAGACCGTCTTCGGCTTCTTCTCCAAGAGAGTCCCGCGCGCGTTTTCTTCGTGCTCAATGATCTGCGACAGTACTTTGCTCAGGCGCTCCACGATGTCCGTTTCAGCTTCGCCCAGGGTCATCTGGTTCGAGACTTGGAAAACATTGCCGAGCGCTTCGGTGCCTTCGCCGTAGAGGCCGCGGACTGCGAGGCCGAGCTTGTTCACGGCCTGGATGATCTGGTTGATCTGTTCCGCCAGCACGAGGCCGGGGAGATGCAACATCGCGCTTACGCGAATGCCGGTGCCCAGATTCGTCGGGCAGGCGGTGAGGTAACCGATGTCCGGCGAGAACGCGTATTCCAGCTTCTTCTCGAGCTTGGAATCGACTTGATCGATGGCTTGCCAGGCTTGCTTAAGCTGGAGTCCGGGACGGAGCGCCTGCATGCGGAGATGATCTTCCTCGTTGATCATCACGCAGAGCGTTTCTTCGCGATTGAAGACCAGTCCACTGCCAGCGTTCTTGGCGGCGTGCTCGCGGCTGATGAGGTGTCGCTCGACGAGGATGTTTTTGTCGAGCAACGTCAGATTATCCATCGTCTCCGAGAAATGATCGGCCATCTGCGGCAGCGATTCCACGGCGGGGCGCACGATGTCGAGCGTCTTGATGCGGTCTGCTTTCTTCGCCCAGCCGGGGAACGCCGCGCCCTTGATGTTGCGGGCGAGCCTGACGCGGCTCGACATGACGATCTTGTTGTGCGGACCTTCGCGGCGCGCGGATTCGTCAGGGGAAAGCAGGAACTCGTGAAGGTTCATAAGTTAGTTGGTGGCCAGTGCGGCCAGCTTTTCCTTCGTCGCCTTGATCTCGTCGCGCATGCTGGCGGCTTGCTCGAAATCCTCTT
Source organism: Pedosphaera parvula Ellin514 (assembly GCA_945872975.1). GTDB lineage: Bacteria > Verrucomicrobiota > Verrucomicrobiia > Limisphaerales > JADJPG01 > JADJPG01. The sequence goes on along the minus strand of CAMCCU010000266.1, from coordinate 2,113 downwards.
CCGTCACCGCCTTGTCCAACTTCTTCTGGAGGGACTTCAGGCGATCCGAGAGCTCGCGGGATTGTTGCATCGCGTGCGGGACCTTGCCCATGTGCTTGGTGCCTTTGTGCATCGTCTTCAGCAAGCCATCGAGGCCTTCGCTGAAGGTGACGTAACATTCCGAACAGCCGAGGCGTCCGGCCTTCTTGAAATCCGCCTGAGTGAAGCCGCAGTTCGGGCATTTGAGTTCGCCGCCGGCAGGCGATTGCTCAGCCTCTTGAGTGGCTCCGAGACCGAGCAGCAGGTCCGCCAATGAAAACCCGGCGGGGTCGTTAACGCCCTTCTGGGCGGCGCAACCTTCGCAGAGATCCACCTTCTGCATCTTGTCCCCCACAATCTGGGTCAGATGGACCTTCGCTTCTTTTTCTTTGCAAACGCAGCACAACATAGCTCGACGTATATCGGATCAACGATTCGTGATGTAAGCATAATTTCTCAAAGCGCCATAGCAAGTGGGGATTGCTCGCGACGAAAACCGCGCGCAACCTTCGCTCCGGACGAGTGTTCGCCTGACCGCCATGAACTGGTTTGCCCGACATCCCATCGCAAAGTGGAGTGCGTTTTCCGCCGTGCTGCTAGCTGTTGCCATCGCGATCAGCCGCCTTGAGCCTGACATCCTTGCTCGTTACAAAAGGGATCTTGCCGCCAGTGGGGAGGAGCTGTCCGTGGTCAGACTTTCCCCGCTGCAAACCAAGGAAGCCGTCGGTTTCTATGATGAATTCAGCGCCATCGCCGCGAGGATTGCAGTGGGACCAATCCATTGTGGCGCGCTGGACTATATGGGCAAACCGACCAATGGAGTCTCCGCTCCCCTGTGGACCGAGCCTGAGCCCAACTCGCCCGGCAAAGGAACGTGGGACGAACTTGCCGCGCAGATGAAGCGATCTGAGTCTGCCTTTGTCGAACTGCGCCAGTTGTTGAAGAAGCCGCCTCGAGGAACGCGATATGATCCTGCCGATCCCCTCAACAACCCAGGTAAACCCAGCATCTTCGTGAGCAAGCGAGTCGCCGCCCAAGCCCTCGCCGGCGCAGTGATCAACGACCTCCGTCGGGAACACCTTTCTTCGGCGATCACCAATCTCCACACCCTCATTGGCCTGACCCATCTTTATGACGAAGGTGGTGGGCTGGTGGATTACATGATCCACGTCAGCATTGGCGGCCTCGCGATTTCGAGTTCGTGGGAAGCCCTCCAGTCTCCCGGTTGGACTGCGCCTCAACTTGCCGCGCTCCAGACGGAATGGCTGAAGACCGAGCCCGTCGCGCGAATCGTTCACGTCATCGAAATGGAACGTGCCTTGCGTGTCTTGCATTTCGCCGACTTCCGGACGAACACCACCGAACACATGAAAGGATTCGGTCTGCTCCCAGCCGGCTCCTCTGCGTTGGACCGCCTCTACTCCTCTCTCTATCCTTCTCTCTGGGCTTCTATTTGGTCCAAGGCGGACGAATTGCGTTTCCTCGAAACCATGCAGCCTCTCGTGAGTGACACGCGTCGAGCCATGGCCAGCACGAACTATCAAGCGCTGCGCGCAGCGTTCACCAACGCCGCTGCCAGAGAGCAGGCTGGTCAGTCGAGGTTTGATCGCTTGCGCTATCCAGTTTCGTCCATCGTCACGCCCAGGTGGGCGAAAGCCTCCTCCTCTGTCCTCACGTACGAAACGCGCCGTCAGATGGTCATCGCAGCCCTCGCGCTGAAACGCCATCAACTCAAGCACGGTAAACTTCCCGCCGACCTTCCAGCGCTGGTTCCTGAATATCTTCCCGCACTGCCGCGAGACTTCTTGAGCGGTGCCTCACTGATCTACGAACGTCTTTCCGACGAACAATTCACCCTGCGTTCCGCCGGCGAGAATGGGCAGGATGACCGGGGCGCGGGCGACGACCTGCTCTGGCCTGCTGCAAGATTTCAAGTCCCCGGTCCATAGTCTCCACAGCCCCTTTATTTCCGCCCAAGCCAATTTAGGGCAATGAATCGCAAGAAAGGTTAAGCGGCTTCGGCTTGCTCTCCCGATGCTCATCACAGCCGCAGCGATGACTGCGCTGTGATGCACGACGCCACGACAACTGAATT
>CAMCCU010000265.1 GCA_945872975.1 Pedosphaera parvula Ellin514 | reverse complement strand
ACCGCCCGCCGCGCGCTGGCGAAGAGCTCCGACGCCACCGTGGTAGATCACGCCAATCGTTTGCTCGGTAAATACCGCGCCTCGGGCGACGACAAGCTCAAGCTCATCGCGGACAAGCGGAGGATCGTTCTCGCGGGCGAGGGCGACCTCAAGGCCGGCTACGAAGTTGCCAAGCGGACGTGCTTCGTCTGCCACAAACTTTACGGCGAAGGCGCGGACGTCGGCCCCGACCTCACCGGCGTGGGCCGCAGCACGCTGGATGCGCTCCTGCACAACATCATCGATCCGAACGAAGTCGTCGGGAACGGCTATGGCGCGACGGAAGTCGAGCTGAAGGACGGCAGCAGCGTGAGCGGCCGTATCGTCGAGGAAACACCGACGCGCCTGAAGCTCGTGGCGTCCGGCCCGACCGAGCACATTCTCGCCAAGAGCGACATCGCGCAGGAAGGCGGCAAGCCGAAGATTCGCACGAGCGAGATGTCGCTGATGCCCGAGGGACTCGAAGCGATCCCGGACGCGGACTTCCGGAACATGATGTGGTATCTGCTGAATCCGCCCGGCGACAACCGTGCGTGGACACCGGTGCTGCGCAGAGAAGTCTTCGGCGACGAGAACGCCGGTGCGAAAAAGACCGCGGCTGCATATCCGCCGATCGACATGGAGAGTGTTTCGCTTTGGAACCCAGACTGGAAAGTGAACGCGCCGGAGTTCGAAGGCACCCCGCGCAAGCTGACCGAATACGCCGGTCGCCGGAATGTGTTGATGACGCATCCGAAGGACCGCAGCACGCCGTCCGCCCTGGAGCGCATGCTGACGGTGCCAAATACCGGCGGCGTGCTGAACGTCTCCGTCGCCGCGCATGAGCAAGGCGATTGGGAGCTGCGCGTGACGGTGAATGGCCGGCTGGTGAGGAAGGAACTCGTGGACCGGAGCGGACCACGTTGGAAAGCAGTTACGGTGGACCTGAAAGAGTTCGCTGGATCAACGGTTCGCTTGCGCCTTGAGAATGCCGCGAATGGCTGGAGCAACGAGTTCGGTTACTGGTCTGACATCTCGTTCGATACCGGGACCCAGCGCGCGGCCAGATAGCGGTTCATTCGTCTCGTCTTCTTACGAACTGGAAACGCGCCGACTGCATTCCCGTCCTGCTTTCTCATGCACTTGCTGACTCCGAACTAAACTTGCGGTACCACCTGCCGATGAATCTTCGCGTGAGCTTGGGCTCACCGGGCAGCAGCATCTTGATAGATCCGGACCGACGCTTTGTGGGCAACTAGCGACATTCTCCCGGCAATCCAATCAGAAGCAGGATTCTGCTGCCTTCAATCAGACTGATCCTATGGGCAATGATGATCTGTTTCAGCGGCTGAAGGCGTCCAACCGTCTTCCCAGTCCTCCGGGCGTGGCATTAAAAATCCTCGAGCTCACTCGTTCCGACGATGCGTCGCTCGAGGACCTCGCCAAAATCATCAGCAGCGATCCGGCTCTCGCCGGTCGCATGTTGAAGTTTGTGAACTCTCCCTCCGCCGGGTTCGGGCGCCAGATCGCCACCCTGGATGAGGCGGTGAACCAGATCGGATTGCGCGGCGTCCAGCTGATGGCGCTGTCGTTCTCGCTGGTCTCCTCCGGTCGGGTCGAAGTCTCGCCGGGTTTCGACTTCGACATGTTCTGGTCCCGATCGCTGGCGTGCGCGGTGGCATCCAAGATTTTTGCCACCACCGCCGGCCGCATGGATCCCAACGAGGCATTCATCATCGGCTTGCTCCATCACATCGGCCAGATGGCCACAGCGTGCGCGATGCCGGAGGTTTACGAATCAGTTTTGACTGAAGCCAGATCGCGTCCACAGGAGCTCCCGGCAATCGAACACGAGAAGCTCGGAGCCACGCATATCGAAGCGGGTGTTCAACTCCTGCAGGACTGGAAGTTGCCCGACGGCATCTGGCAGACGATCGCGACCTCGCAAAACCCCAAGGCTCCCACCACGGTGAACGGTCGCATTACTCCCGGCCGCGTCCTGCACATCGCGGACGTGACGGCGAGCCTGCTCTGCGATTCAAAGGAGGAACGCAGCGGCAAGGTGGACGACATTCTGCGCCTGGTGAAAGAGCACTTCGACCTCGACGACCGCGCATGGGCCGAGCTCTACGAGCAAATCATCCGCGACTGGAAAGCCTACGGCCAGTTGCTCTCGGTGAAGGCGGGCACCGACAAATCCTTCCGCGAACTTCAGGAAGAGGCGCGGGATAGAATCGCCACGCTCAGCACCGCCACGCTCATCGAAAACATCGGGATCAAGGAGCAGAACCAACAGCTCCTGCATCAATCGCGCACGGACGCGCTGACCGGCGTGGCGAACCGCGCCGCATTCGACGAGCGGCTCCTCGGCGAGTTGGAACGTGCCCGCCGGACGCAAAGCCCGCTCGCGCTCTGCTTGCTCGACATCGATCACTTCAAGAAATTCAACGACACGCACGGGCATCAGGTCGGTGATCAAGTCCTTCAGGCCGTCGCGAAGACATTGGACGAAACCATTCGCAAGATGGACTTCGTCGGGCGCTACGGTGGCGAGGAGTTCGCCGTCATCGCGCCGGAGTGCAATCTGTCGAAGGCCGGATCGCTCGCTGAACGGCTGCGTGAAGCGGTGGAAGAGCTGCAGCTCGAAGCGGCGGGGCTAAAGCTCCATGTCACCATCAGTATCGGAGTCGCCTTCGCGCAATGGCCCGGCTACGAACGCAGCCCCGCCGAGCTGATCAAAGCCGCCGACGCCAAGCTCTGCGAAGCCAAGCGCGGCGGACGAAACTGCTGTCGCCTGGAGGAAGCCTTGAAGCAGGCGGCTTAGGACTGCTGGAGGATTCAATCCAGCGCATCAACGCCACGCGGATCTCAGGAAGCGCAGGAAGTTGCCGTGCATGATCCCCTCGATATCGGTCGCTGAGTAACCGCGCGCGCGGAACAGCTCCGGCAATCGTTGCAGGTCCGCAATCGAATCCAAATCCATCGGGCTCTGCTCGCGGCCAAATCCTCCGTCGAGGTCCGTGCCGATGCCGCTGTGATTTGCGTTCCCGGCCAGCTGGCAGATGTGGTCGATGTGCGCCACCATCGTGTCCAGCTTCAAGCCCGTCGCCTCCGGAGTCGTCTGACCACGCACCCAGTTCGGGATCATCATCCACGCATCCAGCGGCGCACCGATGACCGCCCCGCGTCCGATGAGCTCCTTGATCTGCTCGTCGGTGAACTGCCGGTTATGCGGCGTCAGCACCCGGCAATTCGAGTGGCTCGCCCACACCGAACCGCCGAAACAATCCAGCGCTTCGCGGAAGCTCTGGTCGCACAGATGCGTCGCGTCGAGAATCAGCCCGAGCCGATCCATCTCCTTCAACAGCTCGCGGCCTTTCGCTCCAATCGTCCCCACCGAATCCGTGCCGAACGCATACGTGCCAGGCCCGTAATGCGCCGGTCCTACCGCTCGTAATCCTTGTTCGTAACTCCGCTCAAGATGTCCGAGCGTCACGATGGAATCCGCGCCTTCGAGACTCAGGATGTAGCCGATGGGTTTCGGAGCGCCGAACTCCAGTTCGGCGCGATCATCGGTCGGGTTAACTGCCGATTTGGAAATCGGCGCTCCATCCACGCCCCAGAGTTTCAAATGCTTCTCCAGCCCCGCCGCGTCCTTGATCTGCACCAGCTCGCCCGCCTCCTCCATCGCGCGATACCACGCGAGCTGGCCCTGCGTCATCGCCCACGCCTGGCGCGGCGAATGCCAGCCCGGCAGCGGATGCGTCAGCTTCGAATAGCGCGCGATCTGCGTCGCCACCACCAGCCCGATGTTTCCTCGGCGCAACTCGGGCAGACACACCGTGCCGCGACCGCGATCCGGCCGGTCCGTCATTCCTGCTTCGCGGTCGCGGATCTCGCGGAGAGGTCGCGTCAGGTCGCGATTCCACTCCAGCGCATTCATCGAGAGGTCCAGGTGAGCATCAAGTATGAACATAAAGTTGGTCGAGTTGACGTGCCGTCACAGGATGACATCCAGCGCCAGCACCAGCACCAGCGCGACGATGGAAATCACCGTCTCCATCACCGTCCACGTCTTCAACGTCTGCGTCACGGTCAGATTAAAATACTCCTTCACGAACCAGAACCCACCGTCGTTCACGTGCGACAACGTCAGCGATCCCGCGCCCATCGACAGCACCAGCAGTTCGAGATTCGTCCCCGGCTTCACCGCGACAATCGGCGCGAGAATGCCCGCCGCCGTCGTGATCGCCACCGTCGCGGAACCGGTCGCGACGCGAATCAACGCCGCCGCCACCCATCCGAGAATCAGCGGCGACACCGCCAGACCCTTCACCATGTCCGCGATGGCGTTCCCCACTCCACTTGCGATCAGCACGCCATTGAAGCCGCCGCCTGCGCCGACGATCAACAACGTGGATGCCACCGGCCCCACGCAGTCGTTGGTGAACTTGAGGATCTGCTCGGAGTTGAATCCCCGCGCCGTGCCGAAAGACCAGCACGCGAAGAGGAACGCCAGCGTCATCGCGACCAGCGGTTGCCCGAGCGACATCAGCCATACGCGCCACGGATTTCCTTTCGGCAGCGTGATCTCAGCCGCCGTCGCCATCAGCATCAGCAACACCGGCAGCAAAATGGTCAGCGACGAGAGTGAGAACGAGGGCAACGATCCCGGCGGCTTCGCAGTCGTCAGCGCCGCTGCCGGTCCGCCTTCCAAGCTCACAACATGCTGTGCCGCCAGCCAGCGCGCACAAAGCGGTCCGGCGATCGCCGCCGTCGGCAGACCAATCAGCAGCGAGTACAGAATCGTGCGACCGACATCCGCGTTCAGCGCGCCAATGGCGACCATCGGACCCGGATGCGGCGGCACCAGCCCGTGCGTCACCGAAAGACCGGCCGCGAGAGGAATGCCGAGGAGCAACAGCGGCTTCCCGCTCTTGCGCGCCACGGTAAACAGAATCGGCACCAGCAGCACCAGCCCGACGGAAAACCAAACCGGAATGCCGACCAGGAACGCCACCAGCAGCATCGTCCATGGCAGCCGATTCTCGCCGAGCTTGCGGATGAGCGTGTCGGCCACGACGTGTGCGCCGCCGGATTCCGCGAGCAGCTTCCCGAGCAATGTGCCGAGCCCGATGATCATGCCGATGCCACCGAGAATTTTTCCCACCCCGTTCTGAAACGCCGTGGCGACCTCGCTCAGCCCCATGCCCGCCGTCAGTCCCATCGCCAGCGAAGCGAGCACGAGCGCCACGAAGGCGTTCATGCGGAAGCGTGCGATGAGCACCACCAGTCCAACCACCGACAGCAGCGCAAAGATCAGCAGGCTCGCGTGATTGGAAAGGCCGGGAATCGTCATGCGTCAGGGTCAGAGTGTGAACCGACGCGCGCGTGCCGCCACCGACCAGCGTTCGACCGCGTGTCCGCCGCGCACCACCACGGCTGCGGCGTGCAGCGCCACCGTCGGGCAGATGTGCCAGGGAATTCCGTAGAGACAATCGCCCACCGCAAATTCACCGGCGCGCGAAGTCTCGACGACGAGATGCTCCTCGCTGTGCGTCACCGCCTTCGCATCCGGCAACTGCGGGAACACGACTCGCGGATGCGGCATCTCGGACGCCACCGCCTTATGCCCGAGGTCGAGGCACAGACGATTGCCGCCCGGCTTGCTCACCACGCGCGTCAGCAACGCGGCGGCCACGAGGAAATCCATGTCCGGCATCTTCGCGCCATAACCGGCATCCCAGAACACGCACGTGCCGGGGCTGCACTCCACATCACCGCGTTTCGCGTGAATCGGAAACGTCGGCGTCCCACCCGCGACAATCGTGGGAACCGTCAGTCCCGCTGCGATCAAATCAGCCTTCAACTTCTCGACCGGAGCAAAGGCAGCTTCACAGTTCGCGGTTCGCGCCGCCAAATCCTGATCGTGAATGTGTCCGTCATAGGCGTGCAGTCCGCCGGCGCTCAAGCCCGGCATCGCAGCCACGCGACGATAGAGCTCAATCGCCGCCGGCCCGGGCTCGATGCCGCACCGATGCTGCCCGCAATCGACATCGAGTAGGACGGTGAGCCTTGCTCCATTGGCAACAAACGCCTCCGACAACTTCCGCGCCGCCGCTTCGTCATCCACCAGCGTTGCGAACTGGGTCTTCGGATATTGCCGCGTGAGCTGCACCATGCGCGTGACGTTCGGCCCCACCGGTTGATACGCGAGCAACACATCCGCCGCGCCACTCGCCGCCGTCATCTCCGCCTCCGCGATGGTCGCGCACTTGAACTTCGTGATGCCCAGCTTGAGCTGAAGCCGGATCATCTCCGCCATCTTGTGCGTCTTCATGTGCGGCCGCAGCCGCGTCACGCCGCCCGCGATGGCAATCATGCGCCGGACATTTTCCTCCACGCGCTCCGGATAAACGAGCAGCGACGGCGAGGGAACTTCGTGGACGTTCGCGACCGTGAACCAGGGTGGAATGTTCGGAGTCATGAGGTGCCTGAAACGTAAAACGTAAAACGTAAGGAAGAAGACGGCGTGGGCGAAGGTGTAGGCATGGTTTCAGGTTTTACGCTTCACGTTTTACGCACCTCCCCACTCACACCAGCTCGAAAATCACCTCAATCTCCACCGCGATGTTGCCCGGCAGCGGCCCCATGCCCACCGCGCTGCGCGCGCCGATGCCGTTCTCCGGCCCCCACACGTTCGCGAAGAGTTCGCTGCAACCGTTGATGACCTTCGGATGTTCGAGGAAATCCGGCGCGCTGTTCACCATGCCGAGGATCTTCACCACGCGCTTCACCTTATCGAGACTGCCGAGCTGATCACGCAACGTCGCGAGAATCGCCAGCCCGACTTGCTGCGCCGCCGCCTTGCCTTCATCGAGCGTGAGGTCTGATCCGACGCGCCCGATGATGAGCGACTTGTCCGGCTTGAGCGGTCCGTGACCGGACACATAGGCCATCTTGTCCACGACGACCATCGGCTTGTAGACCGCGACGGGCTTCGGGGCGGGCGGGAGTTCGAGATTGAGTTTGGTGAAATTAGCTTCAGCGCTCATGAGAAAGTTGATGTTTGAAAGTCGACCGAAAGAATTTGTCGTGAACAAACCCAACGCAAGCCATTTCAACTCGCGCTACCCGCACATCCGCACAAACTCCGCCTCGTCGATGATCTTCACGCCAAGCTTCTGCGCCTTCTACCCAAGCCCACATGGAGACTCATACGAAACATTTCCAATGTTCCTCGGAGATGATCGCGATACCACTGCTGGCGTTGCGTAATTGAACGGCACGTTCAATCTTCCGTCCGTGGTTCGTGTTTACCCAATCGCGACTGGCAAAGATGCCAATAACCAAATACGCCGATTCTTGCGTCGGCGCTGAATCCGACGGAGTCCCTCCCCGCGCTTCAATGGCTTCCATGACCTTCTTCCGGGTTCCGAATGCAAAGCGACCGGTGATGGTAACTATGCGCCCCGGAAAGACGACGGGGCTAGCAGTCTGTCGGGCTTAGTGGGCAGGAGATTGTTGAAAATCTTTTGAACAAAACCGGGGTGGAGGGGATCGGATCTTCATGGCTGCGCGTTTTGTGAATCTGGATCGGCAGACGCCGATGTTTCTGCCCTGCGATCTGCGCGAGT
>CAMCCU010000264.1 GCA_945872975.1 Pedosphaera parvula Ellin514 | reverse complement strand
GACTGGGTGGCAGGTGGTGCCTTCGTGACCCCGCCCGGCTGGTGGCACTCCCACCACAACGACAGCAATGAAGACGCCATCGTTCTGCCTGTTCAAGATGCCGGTCTTCAAACCTACATGCAGACCCTCGATATCCAGTTTGCTCATGGCTATTAAGGGGCGGGTGAGATCCAGAAAGTTTCCCTCAGCCGTGGTCGCCGATGAACCAATACGACAGCGTCTTCGTAACGCAGTCTGCAATCTCCACGCTGTCTTCGTCCGCCAAACCGACGCGTCTCTCGGTCACTTTTCGTGTGCTTTGCTCCGGTGCTCTCGGGTAGATTTCTTTCCATGCCCATTTCTTTCGTTGCGATGACGGCCCGAATCGTCACCGCTTTCTCCATGGGAATGTTCGGTCTGTCCACTTTCGGCGCCGACGCGCCGACGCGAGTCTTCATCGAGAAACATTGCGCGGAGTGCCACGACGCGGAGACGAAGAAGGGAAACCTCGACCTCACTTCGCTCCAGCCAGACTTCGCCGATGCGGAGAGCTTCGCGCGCTTGGTGAAGGTCCATGACCGCATCGAGTCCGGCGAGATGCCGCCGAAGAAGAAGCCGCGTCCGCCCGCGAAGGAAACGGCGGCCATGACGAAGTGGCTGCGCACTTCACTGGTCGACGCAGAACAGAAAAAACTCGCGGGCGAAGGACGCACGGGCCTGCGGCGCCTGACGCGCGCGGAGTATGAGAATACCATGCGCGACTTGTTCGACCTGCCGGGCCTCGCGCTCGCGGGCGACCTGCCGCCCGACGGCTCCGCCCACGGTTTCGACAACAACAGTGACGCGCTCGACATCTCGCATGTGAACCTCGCCAAGTATGTCGAGGCCGCGGACAAGACGCTCGAACTGGCCATCGCCACGCAGCCGCAGGCGCCGACCGTCCGCAAGGAGCGCCTCTCGCTGGTGCAGCCGGGCGGATTCGTCGCGCACGTCGTCATGAATGGCGACGGCGTGCTGCTCCGCGACAAGAAGCCCGACCCGGAGTTTCCGCCCGCAGGCGAGCCGGGCAGTCACCTCGATGAAGGCGCGCATGAGCGGATGGGATCGTTTGCGCGCGGCAGCAACGTCGGGCTTTTCCGGCACGAGGATGAATCGTTGAGCCCGTATTTCGCCGCGCACGTTACGATTTACCCCGGCCTGTATCGTGTGCGCACCTCGCTCTGGAGTTTTCAGTGGGACAAGGGCGCGGTGCTGCCGGCGCGCGGCACGGAGGCAGCCCGGTTGTCGGTCGTGCAACTCACCGGCGATGGTCGCGGCGGGCAGCATCCGAGCTACGTGCTCGGCTACTACGATGCGCCGTCCATGGAAGCGCAGGAGCACGAGGTGATGACGTGGATGAATCACAACGAAATCATCGGCTTCAACGTCGCCTCGCTCGCGCCCGTCGCGAACTACAGCCGCAAGGGCCGCGCGATGGCGTTCACCGGTCCGGGCATTGCCTGCGACTGGCTCGACATCGAAGGCCCGCTCCATGACGTGTGGCCGCCCCGGGCGCACCGCACTCTCTTTGGCGACCTGCCGCTCATGGAGTGGAAGGCCGGCACGAACACCGGCGCGCGCCCTCCGGCGCGGATGAAAGTGCGGCAGATCGGCGCCGGCAAGAACCGTCCCGATCCGGACAAGGGCTTGTGGACCGCGCAAAGCGCGCAACCGCTCGCCGACGCTGACCGGCTATTCGCCGCGTTTTTGCCGAGAGCATTTCGGCGTCCGGTGTCCGACGAGGTGCGTCTCGGGTATGTCGCGAAGGTCGAGGAGCGGCTGAAGGCGGGCGATTGTTTCGAGACGGCGATGCGCTGGGCCTATCGCGCCGCGCTGTGCTCGCCGGATTTTCTGTATCACGTGGAGCCACCCGGCGCGCTGGACGATGACGCGCTCGCCTCGCGGCTCTCGTATCTTTTCTGGAACTCGATGCCCGATGCGCCGCTCAGGCAAGCCGCCGCCTCCGGAAAATTTCGCACGCCCAAAGTGCTGCGCGCCGAAGTTGAGCGGTTGCTGAAGGACGCCAGGTCAAAGCGATTCATCGAGGATTTCCCCGGCCAGTGGCTCAAGCTGCGGGCCATCGCCGCGAACGACCCGGACAAGAAGCTCTACCCGGAGTTCAGCCCCTACTTGCAGGACTCGATGGTGGCCGAGACGCGCGCCTACTTCCGCGAGTTGCTGGAGAAAAACCTCGATGCACGGCATCTCGTGCGCTCGGACTTCGCGATGGTGAACGAGAAGCTCGCTAAGCATTACGGTATCGCGGGCGTCACCGGCTCGCAGATTCGCCGCGTGCCGCTGCCGGCGGACTGCCCGCGCGGCGGGTTCATCACCCAGGGCTCGATTCTCAAGGTCACGGCCAACGGCACCACCACCTCGCCCGTGCCGCGCGGCGCCTTTGTGATGGGCCGAATCTTCGGCCAGGCGCCCGAGCCGCCGCCTGCGAACATCGCCGCCGTGGAGCCGGACGTGCGCGGCGCGACGACCATCCGCGAACTGCTCGACAAGCATCGCAACAACGCGACCTGCGCGAGCTGCCACGCGAAGATGGACCCGCCGGGCTTCGCCCTGGAGAGCTTTGATGTCATCGGCGGCTTTCGCGCGCGCTACCGCTCCATCGGCGAGGGCGACCCGGCGCCGCGCGGTTCGATCGATCCATTCATCGGCATCAGCTTCAAGCTCGGCCCGCCGGTGGACCCCAGCGGCGCGCTGCCCGACGAGCGGAAGTTTGGCGACATCCGCGAGTTTCAGAAGCTTGCCGCGGCCGACTCGACGTTGTTGTTGAAGAACCTCGCGCGGCAACTCGCCATCTATGCGACGGGACACGACCTCGCCTTCAGCGACCGCGAGCAGATCGCCACCATCGTCGCCCGGACCCAGAAGCAGGGCGGCGGGGTCCGCACGCTCCTTCACGAACTCACCCAGAGCCAGCTTTTCCAGACACGATGAAGACACGGTATCAAATCATGGCTGCGCTCCTGTGCATGCTTCTGGCCGCAACGGCCTTCGCGGCGGAGGAAAAGCCCGCGCAACCTCAGGAGTTCAAGCACCGTGTCACCGGGCTCTTCCAGCCGGACCGCGTCGAGGATCTGGGCAGGCTCCTCGCGCAACTGCCGGAGGTGAAGTTGGTGAGCGTGGATTTCAAATCAGCCGAGGCCGTCTTCAGCTACGACGCCGCCAAGCTCGGCGGAGGCAAGCCGGAGAAAGCCTTGGAACATCTCGACAACCTTGTCCGCAACGCGTCGCGCTCGACCTTCGGCATCAAGCCGCTCTCCGCCACGCCGCGGGAGAAGCTCGCGCCCGTGGAAATCGGCGTGTTCGGCCTCGACTGCAAGGCCTGCGCGCTGGTCGCCTACGAGGCCGTCGCGAAGATCGACGGCGTCGAGCAGGCCACCGCCAGCTTCAAGGAAGGCCGCGTCACGGCGTTGATTGACGGCACGAAGACCAGGCGTGAATCGCTCGTCGAGGCGCTCAAGAAAGCGCACGTTGAAATTCCTGCGAAGCAATGACCGCCGCCTGCGTCCATAGAGAGTGAACAGCCAAACGCCATGAAAGCTCCTTACGTCATGACTCGGGAACCGTTGTCCCGCCGGGCCTTCCTGCGCGGCACCGGCATCGCCCTCACGCTGCCGTTCCTCGACGCCATGCTGCCCGCGTTCGGGGCTGCCGCAACGGCCAGCGCCACGCCGCGCCGCATGGTCTGCATCGAGACGAACATGGGCATCCTGCCGCAGTTCTTTTTTCCGGAGAAGCCGGGCCATGACTACGCGCCCAGCCCCTATCTGGAGCGCCTGGCTGCGCACCGCCGGCAGATGACCGTCCTCTCCGGCGTGAGCCATCCCGGCGTCACCGGCGCGCACGCGGCGGAGAGATGCTTCCTCACCGGCACGCCGCACCCGGAGCGCGGCGGGTTTCGGAATTGGGTTTCGCTCGACCAGTTTGCTGCCGAGCAGGTTGGCAACCGCACGCGCCATCCCTCGCTCGTGCTCGCGATGAGCAGCGAAGGCGCGACGCTCAGCTACACGCGCAGCGGCGCGCCCATCCCGGCAGAGAAAAGCCCGAAGAAGCTGTTTCAAAAACTGTTCGTGCAAGGCAACGAGAAGGAGGTCGCGGCCAACGTTGAGGCCTTGCAGCAGGGCCGCAGCCTGCTCGATTTCGTCGGGGACCAGTCCAAGCGCCTGAACCGATCACTTTCGAAAGCCGATCAGACCCGCCTGGACCAATACTACACGTCCGTCCGCGACCTCGAACAACGCCTGCACAGCGCCGAGGAATGGGAGTATAAGTCCAAGCCCGTCGTCACCGCCAAAGCGCCCGAGGACATCGACGACGCGAAGGAATTTGTGGCCAAGACGCGCCTGATGTTTGACGTCATGAAACTCGCTCTGGAGACCGATTCCACGCGGCTCATCTCGCTCTTCATCGACACGACTGTCATCCACAACATCACGCATCACGGCAACCGCCCGGAGGTGCTCACCGAACTGCGCGGCCACGAGGAGAAGCAGTTCGACGCCTTGAATGGTTTCCTCAACGCGCTTGCCGGGACGAAGGAGCAAGGCGAAACACTCATCGATCGCACCATGGTTCTCTACGGCACGCCGATGGGCAGCGCGAACTCACACTCGAACGTGAACCTGCCAGTGCTGCTGGCTGGCGGCGGTTTCAAGCACGGCCAGCACCTCGCGTTCAACAAGGAGAACAACTACCCGCTCGCGAACCTTTACGTCTCCATGCTCCAGCGCCTCGGCCTGGAGACCGACCAGTTCAGCACCGGCAAAGGCACCCTGCGCGGACTGGAGATGGCGTAGCCACTGGGCTGTCAATATGACCATTACTTTTCACACTGTCGCAGCCGTCGCCATGATGAGCCTCCTGGCAGCCGGTCGCGCGGAGGAGCCGGGTGACCTGGCCGACGCTCGAGTGGAGAAAGCCAGCGCCTCCGCCCGCACCGTGGCAGCCGCGTCGATGAACCCGCCGCCTACCACGCCGAGGGCAATCCTGTATCTGCCCGCCGAGGCGCGATTCGATTACCTGCTCAACCGCCCCGAAGCCGAGAACATCGGCGCGAAGGTCAATGCCGCCATGCGCGACATCGAGAAGCACAACCCGCAGCTCTTTTGGTTCAAAGCGCTGGTCATCGCCTCGAACGGCACGGACTACTGCGTCAACTCGCTAATGGCGGATTGGGAGGTGCGTGCGCACGGGCAAACGGATTCGCAAATGGTGGCGATACGGCTACAATGGGACGGTGAAGAAAATGTGGATTGCGCTATCCATTCTCGCAGTTGCGGCAGCCATGATTCTCGTGGGATGCCAGGCCACCCGCGCGGGTTACGAATCCGCCCCTTACAAGGTTGTGCGGTCGGACGGGAAGTTCGAGCTTCGGGATTATCCTGATCTCACGGTGGTGGAAACGCCGATGGCCGACCCGAACGGCAGCGACGGGAGTTTCATGCGGTTGTTCCGGTTCATCACCGGCGCGAACGAGGGGAAGCAGAAGATCGCCATGACCACGCCCGTCTTTATGTCCGGCACTTCCACCAACCAAACGATGGCGTTTGTGCTGCCGGCGAAGCTGAAGACCGCCGACGCGCCCAAGCCGGCGGATGGCGCGTTGACGGTGCGCGAGCTGCCGTCGGGCCGGTTTGCGGTGCTGCGCTTCAGTGGCGGCCGGAACGCGAAGAAGGAGGCCGAGTCGTTGGCGCGGCTGATGTCGTGGCTGGAACGGGAGCGTCTGACTGCGATGTCCGGGCCAGTATATGGCTACTTCGACCCGCCGTGGACTCCGGCCTTTCTGCGGAGGAACGAGGTGATGCTGCGGACGGAGGGGGAGAAGCCAAAATGAGCGCCGTATCGCAAATCCAAATTCGCCGCCGGACGCGCGCCCAGCTAATGCCACGGCTGCTGTCGGAAAGGTCAACTTCTCGACGAACTGACATGGACAAACTCGGCCACATCTTGCTGACGGGCGAGACCGCTACGTCGGCGGGAGGCCGTTGCCGTTGCTGTTGATTGTACTTTATTGGCCCGGGTGAACTTCGCCGCCGCGTTGAAGCTCACTCGGTGGCGACTGAACCCCTGAACTCTTAAAATGTAAATGACCTCGATTCTAACCAACTACGCACGACTGATTCCCGCGCTCGTGCTGACATCTTTGGCCATCACGATGAAAGCTGACACAGCAATCAACAAGACCCTCTTCGGCTTTGAGGTCGCAACCAATTCGCCCGCCTGGGAAGTAGTCAACGACGATGTGATGGGAGGGGTTTCCACCAGTCAGTTTCAGGTGCTGACCAACGGTTGCGCCGTTTTCAGCGGCACGGTTCGACTGGAGAATAACGGCGGGTTCGCCTCCGTTCGCTCCACGCCGGTGCGCGAGAACCTCACCGGTCTCACCGCTTTCGTCCTGCGGGTGCGTGGGGATGGCCGCCGTTTCAAATTCAGTGTGCGCACCGGGGCGGGCTTCGATACCCCGCTTTACCAAAGCAGTTTCATGACGAAGCCAGGCGAGTGGGAAGAGCATCGGCTGGCGTTCAGCGATTTTGCCCCAACCTTCCGTGGCCGGGTGCTGACGGACGTGCCGCCCCTGAATCCCGCGAAGGTCAACTCGGTTGGATTTAACATCTCGGACAAGCAGGCCGGGCCGTTCCGACTGGAGATTGATTGGATTAAAGCATCGCGTTAAAGACTCATCCCCGACGCCTGCAACGAAGCCCAGCTTGTCGAGCAGCCCGCCATCGGGTTGTTCGCGGAGCCTGGCTGGACCACGGTGTCGGCGTTGGAGGAAACCTTCGGCGCGACCGGCACGTTGCTGCGCGAGACGAAGGGCGAGGTGGTGCTGGTGCCGCGGCTGCGCATGGCGCTGGAGGCGCTGAATCCCACGCTGCCGCCGGAGGCCATCACGGTGGCCGTGGATGAGCTGGTGCGCGACCGCTCGGCGATGAGCCTGGTGGCGGCGAACCGCGAGGTGTATCTGCTGCTCAAGGACGGGGTGAAGGTGTCGGTGCCCGACCGCGAGCAAGGCGGACAGAAGATCGCGCGGGTGCGGGTGATGGATTGGGAGAATCCGGCGGCGAATGATTTCCTGCTCGTGAGCCAGATGAGCATCACGGGGACGCTTTACACGCGTCGGCCCGATCTCGTGGGCTTCATCAATGGCCTGCCGATGGTCGTCGTGGAGTTCAAGAAGCCCGGCGTGCCGGCGCGGGCGGCTTTCGACGACAACCTGACCTGCTACAAGGCGGATATCCCGCAGCTCTTTTGGTCTAACGCCCTGCTGATCGCCTCGAACGGCACGGACAGTCGCGTGGGCTCGCTGACGGCGGATTGGGAGTGGTTCTTCGAGTGGAAGCGCATCGAGCGGGAGGACGAGCCGCGGCGCATATCGCTGGAGGTCGTGATCCGCGGGACGTGCGAACCGGGACGCCTGCTCGACCTGGTCGAAAACTTCACCCTTTTTTCTGAGCACAAAGCGGGGCTGGTCAAGGTGCTGGGGCAGAATCATCAGTTCCTCGGGGTGAACAACGCCATCGTGGCGATGCTGACCGCGCGCCAGCAGGGCCACGGGCGTGGCGGCGTGTTCTGGCAGACGCAGGGCAGCGGCAAGAGTTTCTCGATGGTGTTTTTCGCGCAGAAGGTGCTGCGCAAGGTGGCGGGCAACTGGACATTCGTGGTCGTGACC
>CAMCCU010000263.1 GCA_945872975.1 Pedosphaera parvula Ellin514 | reverse complement strand
TGGCGCGCGTTGTTGAGCTGATCGTATTCGCGGAAGGTGAAGCCGCTGTTGAGCACGATGTATTTCTTCGGGTTCAGCGGATTCGGATAAATCATCACCGGCGCGTGGCTGGCGGCGGAGAAGGATTCCTTGCCCGCTTTCACGTTCTTCGCATCCCAACGGATCGGCAGCTTGTCCGCGATTTTTGCGAGCAGCTGATTGCTCGCGGGATCGCCCCAGAGCACGAGGTGATTCGCGGCGATGTCGGCATCGGTCACGGCGGAATCATCCTTCACCTTCGCGTCGCCACGGAACTGGCGTCGCCATTGTTCGATGGCGCGTGTCATCTCCGCATTGGCCCAGATGCCGACTTTTTCGTTCAACGCTTTGCCAGTTGGGCGGACCATGAGGAAGGAATCCATGAACGCGTCGTCGATGGGACCTTGTAGGTCGTGACGTTTGTGGAGCTTCGAGAAATCTTCCGCCTCCTCGATGAGCTCCCAGCGGCTGCCGGATTTGCGGAAGCTCGCGGTCCAGGAACGATCCGACTTCACGCGCGGTGCGGAGGGCTTGCTGCTGTCGATGAAGACCTGCGGCGTGCGTGCGTTGTCGAGCGGACATTCGCCGGGCTCGAACGAGAGCGTGAGCGCGGAGACGTTGCGCGTGTTGATGCGGATGGAATTGTCGAGCAGTCCGCCGGAGAAATCGGCATCGACGGTGGCGCGTTCCCAATGTTGTTCGAGCCCATCGACGATGACCCAGTTCATGCGGTTGTATTTGAGAGTCCACGTCGTCAAGCGAACGCGCGACGGCACGGGATTGCGGCCGGGTTCCACGATGCTGTCGATGCGGCGGATGATCTCCTTCTTCGAAACGGCGTCGTAGCTGTGACCCATTTTCGGGCCGATGATGTGAGTGAGGTCGAGTCCGACCTTTGACATGGCGGTGGCCATGACGTCGGCGGCTTGCTTCTGGTTATCCTTCTCGCCGCTGTAGGCCACGGTCGGGCAGTGGGAGAGGTTCAGAGCCCAGTCCGTGCAATCGTAGAGGTGCCAGAGCTTCTGCTCATACCACGTCGGCGAGAGCTTCTCGTTCTGGAACACTTTCAGGAAGTCGGGCGTCTCCGAGAATCCCGCGCCCGGCGCTGCCGCAGCCCAGAGCCCGGCGTGATGCACGGCCATGTGCCAGCACGCCGCGCCGCCCAGCGAGAAGCCGCGCACGACGAGACGATTTTCGTCGATGGGGTAATACTTTTTCACGTGAGCGAGAGCCTCGAAGACGTCGGTTTCGCCGGCGAATTTGTTGCCGTTACAATAGCGTCCGTAGCTGTGAAGCACGAAGGCATTGGGCGGCGTGAACTCGCCAGCGGAACGGTGGCGGCCGAAGATAAAGTCGAGTTCGGAGAGCGTCTCGCCACGCCCGTGGAACCAGAAGTCGAGGCGATGCTGGTGCGGTGTATTCGCCCGATACGATGCGGGAACCACGAGCCCGTACGGCTGCACGGAACCATCGATTCGCGAGACGTACCCGCGCACCACCAAACCCGTCGCCGTCAGCCAGGGCGCGGCGCCATCGCGCAGCGATTGTGCGCGCTCCGAGCCGAGGGTGAGCAGGGCGCGTGCGGAGCTGGTTTCATTCGTCTTGAAGAACTCGTCGTAACGCAGCGCCCAGTCCACGGCCTTGTGATAGATCTCCACGTCGGGGAGTAACTCAAGGAGTGCGGGTTTGGCTTTCAGTTCGCCTCGGAGCGCTTCGATCTGTTGCGCCAGTTTCGCGGTGCGCTCGGTGAGTTCCGTGCGGTCTGCCTCACTGATCTTGATGCCCGGTGGCGGCACGCGGCGGACTTTGTCGGCCTGATTGTCCGATGGTCCGTCTGCGAGTGCGGTGCTGGCGGCGAGCAGAAGGCAGAGCGAGATGAGAGGGCGTGATGTCATGATGAGGCTCAGTGGTAGTGAAACGTTTTGGCCAGCGCAAGCACTCAGCCGAAGTCGCCCGGTGGTTCTCTCCGCCAAGATCAATCCGAGTGCAAGCGTCTGTTCAGAGCCACTTTCCACCGCGAGAGTTGGCAAGGGACGCTGCGTGGCCGTTAGTAAATCCGATTTGTAAAATCAGTTTAGCAAATCATAACGTCATCATGGTGGAAGTTGTTACAGTTTGTGGAACAAGCGCTTGCGGCGTTGATCTGGGGTGGCTGTGGCTGATGAATACGCAGGGGAGGCTCTGAGTCGATACGATGTGCATGTCACTTCTAGCTCGAATCAGTGGAATGCGGTAATAGTGTGGCGTGACACAAACTGATGTTATGAAACCAATCCTTCGGGAGGTCGCGATAGTCACAAGTTTATTGAGTCTCGTCCTCTGCGCCGGCTGCCAGGGACAGAAGGCCAACGCCGACGAGCTTCCCTCAGTGTCCAATCCGGCTCCAGTCGCTCTGGAAGCACCAGGGGCACCGAAGTCCGCCCAGCTAACGCCACCAACGCCACCAGCTCCGGCACAGGTGACAGTTATTCCGCCCGGTTCGATCATTATCACGAACGCAAACCCCAAGCCTGCTGCGCTCGCGGAAGTGAGCGTCAGCGCACCGATACCGCAGATTGATACGAATGTCCTTGAGGCGGTCGTCCCTCCGGCTGAGCTCAATTTGTCGCCCGCGCTGTCGGAAGTCGTGAAGCTGGTTCAGGCTGGCGTAGGTGAAGGAGTGCTGGCGGCCTATGTCACCAACTCGACGGACGTGTTTAACATCGGCGCGAGCGAGATCCTTTACCTCCACGACCTCGGCATGCCGGAAAGCTTGATCACCGTGCTCATTCAACAGGACTCCACACCGCAAGCGTTGGCTGCGAAGAAGGCGGCGTTGGCGGTGAAGCCGCTTCCGCCGGGCATGGCGTTGACGACGCCCGCGCCGGCCGTTTACCCGCCGACTACCGCGCAAGCTGCGGCACCCGCAACGGACGCCACGAATCTTCCTCCTTCGACTCCAGGCGCGCAGACGCCTGCGGTGGTTTACACCGTTCCTGCCGTGGAGCAGCCAGTGACGGTGAATCAGTTCTACACGGAGCTGTCGCCTTACGGTTCCTGGATCGAAGTCCCGGGCTACGGGCGTTGCTGGCGTCCGACGGTTGCGGTTTGGAATTCCTCGTGGCGTCCCTACGCCGACGGGGGTCGCTGGCTCTGGACCGATAGCGGGTGGTATTGGTATTCGGATTACTCGTGGGGCTGGGCACCGTTTCACTATGGCCGCTGGACAACGCACGTCGGCATCGGCTGGGTGTGGGCACCGGATACTCACTGGGGACCGGCGTGGGTCAGTTGGCGACGTTCAAGTTCTCACTGCGGCTGGGCTCCGCTACCGCCTTCGGCGCACTGGGTGGCAGGTCGCGGCTTCTATCACAACACGCTCTCGGTCGGCGTGAGTTTTGAGTTCGGGCTCTCGGATCACCACTACGTTTATCTTCCCTACAATCGCTTCTGCGATCGTCGCCCTTCGCACTATTACCTGCCCGCGCACCAGGCGCGTTCCATTCATCGCGAGACCACGGTCGTGAACAACTACGTCTCGGTGAACAACAATCGCGTCGTTAACCATGGCGTCGGGTTTGATCGTGTCGCCGCTCTCAACAAAGGCAACATTCGACAAGTCTCGCTGCGCCCGACCTCGGATGTGCCGCGCGGCACGCTGCGCCGCGAGATTCTCGACAATGACGGTAAAACGCTCACCGTCGCGCGTCCGGTCTCGACGGCGTCCTCCGCTGGTATCACTCCTCCTGCAAGACCTGTTTCCTCGCTCTCAAATCTTCGCCCGCAAACGGGCCGCGCTTCCTCGCCAGCGACGGCGAATATCAGCGCCCCGTCGAACTCGCGTGACATCACGACTGTTCAGTCTGGGTCGCCCAAGCCGGATTCCGCCCGCGGACCGAAGCCCATTGTTGTTCGCGGTGGTGTTCGTCCCAATGCCGATTCTCAGACCGCAATCACCACGCCTGCACCGGCCACTGGAGTGACCGCGCCGCAGTCCGGTGGCGGGCGGACAGTTCCGGCTCCACAGACTACTCGGAGCGTTGAAACGCCAGGCGGCGGCCGGCCGGCGGTGACTCCGGGCAGCGAGACTGGAAGCCGCTCCGCTGTCGTCATGAGGCCAGCGTCCGGACCGACCACCGTTGCCCGCGTTCCGGCTCCCGTGGCTCGCCAGGAAGCTCCGCGCGTCTCAGGTGGCCCGGCGCAGCCTTCACGTGCGCCCGTGTTCAATAATGATTCTCCGGCGGCAGCGCAGCGTTCCGCGCCCTCCGCGCCCTCTTACAATTCCGGCCCGCGTCCGTCAGCCACGCCCTCCGCACCGACCTACAATTCCAGTCCGCGCGCGTCCGTGACGCCTTCCCCCGCACCACGGGCAGAATCCTCCCGTGCGCCGAGCCCGCCTCCCTCCGTTCAACGATCTGTTCCCACGCCGTCACCTTCTCCTTCACGGTCCAGCGGTGACACCAGCTCGCGCTCCTCCCGCTCATCGGGCGACGACAACGGCCGAAAAAACTCACGCTGATTCCAGTCCTCTGGCGCGCGGGTGCAGGCGCGGATTCCTTGCCTAACCGCGCCTTGCCGTTAAGATGCCCGCACTCGCATCCGGCATGGGCATCACTCCGCAGCAATTCGAGCAACTGCAAAGTCGCGTCAGCGGCACGCGCCGCGTTTCCACGAAGGCTCTGGAGACGACCCTCGTCTCCAAGGCCAGCGTTCACCAGACGATCCTCGGTATCGATCCGTCGCTGCGCGGGACCGGTTACGGCATCATCCGCCTCGCCAGACCGCATCCTGAAGTTCTCGCGCAAGGCACCATCAAATCTCCCGCCGCGTGGGAACGTTCCCGTTGCCTGCTGAACATTGCGCAATCACTGCGCGAAGTGCTCAAGCATCATCAGCCGACCGTGTGCGTCGTGGAGGGATTGTTTTTCGCTCAAAATCTCCAGACCGCGCTCATCATGGGCGAGGCGCGCGGGGCGAGCCTCGTGGCGGCTGCGGAAGCCGGGATGGAAATTTTCGAGATCGCGCCGCGCAAAGTGAAGCAGGCCGTCGTCGGCTACGGCGCGGCTCAGAAGAGCGCGGTCGCCAAGATGGTCCAGCGCATGTTGCGCCTGGCCGAACAGCCGGCTCCCGATGCGGCGGACGCGCTCGCGCTCGCCTTGACCTTCGCTCAGGAAACAGGACGTTTCAGCCTCACTCCACTCAAAAGGATTTAGCATGACCAACATCATCATTGTAATCATCGGGCTCGTGGTTGCAGTCGCGATTGCTGCCGCGCTCTACGACATGAACCGCAAGAAGGGCGACAAATGCGGCGACCATTCCGGCGGCTGTGGCTGCGGCACGGATGGCGGCGGCGGCAAGGATGGCCACAGCCATTCGTCGGGCGATTCTCATTCGGGCGACGCGGGCGGCGGTGACGGCGGCGGGGGAGATTGACTCTCCGGGCATCGCGCTTTCCCGTGGCGTCCGTGCGGTGCCTGTGAATAATCCCCGCCGATGATTACGTTCCTGCACGGCAAACTCGTTGAAGCCCTGCCCACGCTCGCCACCGTTGAGGTTCACGGCGTCGGCTACGAAGTGCTCATCCCGCTTTCCTCCTTCGACAAACTGCCTGCGCCCGGCTCGGAAGTTCACATCCTCACCCATCTCGCCATCCGCGAGGATGCCCATGTGCTCTACGGTTTCATGACCGCCGCCGAGCGCGATCTCTTCCGGCTTCTCATCAACAACGTCAGCGGCATCGGCCCCAAGAGCGCGCTGAATGTTCTCAGCGGCATGAACCCCGTCGCGCTCCGTGGCGCAGTGGCGAACGGTGATGTGAAGGCGCTCTCGCAGATTTCCGGCATCGGCAAAAAGACCGCCGAGCGCATCGTCGTCGAGCTGCGCGACAAGATCGGCGCGGCCGGTTCATGGGAGGCCAGCAGCGCGCAACGCACCCTCACGGCTGCCGACCAAAAAGTGAACGACGCTGTGCTCGCGCTGATGGCGCTCGGCTTCAAGCAGCCGGAGGCGCACGACGCCATCCGCGCTTCGCAAGCGGTGCTTGGCCCGCAAGCCAGCGTGGAAGACATGGTTCGCGCCAGCCTGAAGAAGGGCGCTTGATGTCGGCGGCACAGCCCATGTCAAAGCCAGTCAAACCACAACGCAGCGGCGTGGTGATTCCGCACAAACCGAAGTGGTATCACCTCCTCGCCGCGCGAATCATCTACCTCCTCGTGCGCGTGGTGTCCGCCACCATCCGCTACGAGTGGCGCGATGAAACGGGCATTCTCGCGAATGCCGTTCAGCGACCCGTCATCTTCTGCGTCTGGCACAATCGCCTGGCGCTGTGCCTCGAGGTTTACCGGCTTCACTTCCGCAACATCGGACGCCAATCGCACATGGCGGCGATGGTCAGTGCCAGCAAGGACGGCGGCATGCTCTCTCGTGTGCTGGAGCTGTATGACGTCCAGCCGGCGCGCGGTTCCACCAGTCGTCGCGGGCGGCAAGCCTTGCTCGAGCTCCTTAGGTGGGCTGGCCGTGGATACGATCTCGCCATCACTCCCGATGGTCCGCGTGGCCCGTGCTATGTCGTGCAGGACGGCATCATCACGCTCGCGCAAGTGTCCGGCCTGCCGATCGTCCCGGTCTCCTATTCGCTCGGCTGGAAGATTCAGTTGAAGAGCTGGGATCGATTCCAGATCCCGCTGCCGTTCACCAAATGCGTGATGCGCCTCACTCCGCCGATCGTCGTGCCTCGTGAGCTGGACGACGCAGCGCGGGAGAAGTTCCGGCAGGAAGTGGAAACGCGGCTGAAGTCCGTGACGGTGGATTGAACGACGCAGCTTTCCCCTACCAGCCAGGCTTGGCCGGGCTCGTCCTCTTATAGTGCTGATACCGTTCCGAGACGGTGATCACATACTTCTTCGTACCGGGAAAATTCATCTGCTGCAGGAACTCCACGCTGTTCGTCGCGGCGCTGCCCTGGCTCCACTTTGCGACACGCCCCGGCCCGGCGTTGTAAGCGGCGAGGGCGTAAACCACCGGGTTGTCGGTCCCGCGATAACGCATCAGCAGCTTCCGCAGATACCACGCGCCGCAATCGGTGTTCATCGCCGGATCGAACAGTTGATGATGCGTGAACATCTGGACGCGCTGCGCGGTGGCCCAGTCGCCTGCGGTGTCCTTCATGATCTGCATCAAGCCCACCTCGCCGCTCGTGCCCTTCGCGTTCGGATTGAACCAGCTCTCGCGCCAGACCACCGCTTTCACGAGCGCCGGTTCCACGCCGTGCTTCCGGCTCGCGGCGAGAATCACTGCGTCCTGGCTGTGCTCGTGGTAACTCCGCCAGCCTTCAAACCACGAGGCCAGGCCGCCCAGGAAAATGATCCCGAACAGCCACCACTTGTAACGTTTGATGAGATCAATCATGCGTGAACTGACTGTCCTGTCCGAAGGAAGCCTGGACTTTCACTGCATTGAATCCGTGTTCATCTGTGTCCATCCGTGGTTGAAAAAGTCTGGTTGCTGAGCGCCCGCTTCACCTAAAGCTTGGACTCCAAACGCACGTGGCTAGACTTACTGGCGATGATCGCGCGCGTCACCCTCGAAATCGCACTCCGCAAGGATTTCGATTACGCCATCCCGCCGGAACTGGCCGGGCGCATCGAAGTCGGCAGCCGCGTGAAGGTGCCCTTCGGCCCGCGCCAGGTCATGGGTGTGGTCACGTCGCT
>CAMCCU010000262.1 GCA_945872975.1 Pedosphaera parvula Ellin514 | reverse complement strand
AATAAACATCAGGAGCAATTTTCAGAAAAGTGAGTTGAAACCTTATTGCCAATCTCCTCCAAGGATTCTTAAGAGCCTGTCTGAAAATTGCGAGAGGTGTTGCAGGACGCCCTCCGGGAAGCGGGCCCTTTGGTCCAAAGTTACATGGTCAAAGGATTACCTGTAATAATTACACCATTCCTGTAATTCGATGGCTGTAAGATATACATGACCCAGGCCCACTACCTCCGACAGACGTGCTGTTTGGGCTTCACCCGGATTGACGGACACCCTGGAAGCGGGGCGCTCAACCGAAAGCGCCGAGACCAAACTCATCAGCACGGCGGTGGAAAAAATGCAGTCAAGGAAGTGTTAAAGGGTGCTGCCTATAATTGGATCCGTGTTTTTGTTGGATCGTCATCTCCACCCCAGACAGCCAGATGCGGGGGTTCACCCCGGAATCGGACCCCGCGAGGCAGGCCGCGGCAATCTGTGGCTTCAACGCTGGTTGGCGCTCGGCGATGTTCTTCGCCTCGAGAATCTGCCGGCCCTCGGACGCGTTCCCGGTCTGCAGGCTTCTGCGTTTGCCGGTCTGCTTGTCGAGGGAGCAATACCTGCCCAAGCGAACGCCCCTCGATGGATCAGGCGGTATCGCGTGTTCATGATGTTGTTCATGCACCAAGAGAATGAAAGAGGCCGAAGATCCCGGGTTAGCGGGCAGCCGACGAGTGCAGCCCAGCGGCTCCGATTACTGACGGAGTCGCAGATTTGGTGTCCGTTTTGAACTCCACCGCTCCAACTCGATAGCTGCACATGCAGTTGGAGATGGAGCCAGTGGTCAGGATTGAACTGACGACCTACGGTTTACGAAACCGTTGCTCTACCACTGAGCTACACTGGCATCTTAAGGCGGTGAGGTTATCGGCGTGCAATCCGGGGAGGCAAGCAAATTTCCCGACAGCAAATTTCCGGACCGCGCCAGCCAAACGCGTCGGCTCTATCCTTGACTCAGGTCTCTTCGATTTTATGATGCGCGCTCTTTTGTAATTGAACTCGAACTACTGAACTATGAGCACCATCGTTGATATCTACGCCCGCGAAATCCTCGACTCGCGCGGCAACCCCACCGTTGAAGTTGACGTCGTCCTCGCTGGCGGCGCGATTGGCCGCGCAGCCGTCCCCTCCGGCGCCAGCACCGGCGAACACGAAGCCATCGAGCTGCGCGATGGCGACAAGAAACGCTACCTCGGCAAGGGTGTCAGCAAGGCCGTCAACAACATCACGGATAAAATCCTCCCCGAACTCATCGGCCTGGACGCCCTCGACCAGCTCACCGTCGATCACACGATGATCAAACTCGACGGCACGGAGACCAAGTCGAAGCTCGGCGCGAACGCCATCCTCGCCGTCTCCCTCGCCAACGCCAAGGCCGCCGCTGAAGCCATCGGCATCCCGCTCTTCAAATACATCGGCGGCCCGAACGCCAAGGTGCTTCCCGTCCCGATGGCCAACGTGATCAACGGCGGTGCTCATTCCGATGCCCCGATTGATTTCCAGGAATTCATGATCGTGCCCACCGGCTTCGACACCTTCAGCGACGGCTTGCAGGCCATCACGGAAATCTTCCACGCGCTCAAGGCTGTGCTCAAGGGCAAGGGTCTCTCCACCGCTGTCGGTGATGAAGGCGGTTTCGCTCCGAAGCTCGACAGCGCTGAAGCCGCGATCGAAGCCATCCTCGCCGCGACGAAAAACGCAGGCTACAAGGCGGGCAAGCAAATCTTCCTCGCGCTCGACGTCGCCAGCTCCGAGTTCTACACCGGCAACCAGAACTACGTCTTCAAGAAGAGCAGCGGCCAGAAGCTCACCGGCGATCAGCTCGTGGACTTCTACGCCAAGCTCTGCAGCAAGTATCCGATCGTCAGCATCGAGGACGGCTGCGCCGAAAGCGACTGGACCACTTGGAAGAAGCTCACCGACAAGCTCGGCGACAAGGTGCAGCTCGTCGGCGACGATCTCTTCGTCACCAACGTGAAGTTCCTCCAGCGCGGCATCGATACCGGCACGGCGAACTCGATTCTCGTGAAGGTGAACCAGATCGGCTCGCTCACCGAGACGCTCGACGCGGTGGAGCTCGCGAAGGAAAACGGCTACACCGCTGTGATGAGCCATCGCTCTGGCGAAACCGAGGACGCGACCATCGCCGACCTCGCCGTCGCCACGAACTGCGGCCAGATCAAGACCGGCTCACTCAGCCGCTCCGACCGCACCGCGAAGTATAACCAACTGCTCCGCATTGAGCAGTTGCTCGGAAGCAACGCAGTTTACGGCGGCAAGTTCTAAGCGAAATCGTTTACCCTCCACTTCACAACAGCCGGAAGCTGGCATTGCCACTTCCGGCTGTTTGCTTTTTCGCCACGCCTCCCGCCGCGATCTGTGCAGAAACATCACGCGATGTGATTGAAAAAAGGAGGGTCGGCTAAAAAGCGACACACCGCCTGCCGTCCAATTCATCCTTCCGCGCCGCTGCATGATCGCGACGCATCCGAAACGTCCGGGCCAAACTGAATTCGCGGCATAGATTCACACTGCTGGATGAACGCAGCGCATCGGAATGCTCTGCGCCACACACTTTCATTCCGCTCTTCAAGCCGCGTCGAATAAGGCGATCCATGCATCCGGCCGCTCGCCGCTGCTTTCGGTTGCGGAATTCTCTTCCACTGTGGTTCGAGCCTTCGCGCTCCGGTCATGAACACCGCTGGTACCTCCACTGCTAATCGATTCGTCGTCGTTGGCAAACCATCAATGACATCACAAACACGAACAACTACCCAGCGTCCGTGAACCTAAACTGAACTCGAACCATGAAAACGCTCCGCTCCACCCTCTGCTACTCAACCGCCGCGTTGTGCGCCCTGCTCGTTTCGGGGCTGCCCAACATCTCACTCATCGCATCGGAAAGTTTCCCCACCGCGAAAGTCAACACCACCGGCCTCGCGGTCACCGATACTGAAGTCACCGTCGGCCAGTTGCATTCCGCAACCGGCACGATGGCCATCAGCGAAACCGGATCCATCCAGGCCGAACAGCTCGCCATCGAACAGATCAACGCAATGGGCGGCGTCCTCGGACGGAAAATTAAAATCATCGTTGAGGACGGCGCGAGCGACTGGCCGACCTTTGCCGAGAAGGCCAAGAAGCTTCTCGTGAACGACAAGGTCGCCGCCGTGATGGGCTGCTGGACTTCTGCCTCGCGCAAGGCCGTGCTGCCCGTCTTCGAAAAGGAGAACGGGATGCTCTATTACCCCACGTTCTACGAGGGTTTGGAGCAGTCGAAGAACGTCATCTACACCGGCCAGGAAGCCACGCAGCAGATCATTGCGGGCCTCGACTGGATCGCGAAGGAGAAGAAGGCGAAGACGTTTTACCTCATCGGCTCCGACTACATCTGGCCGCGCACCTCGAGCAAGATTGCGCGCAAGCACATCGAGAACGTGCTCAAGGGCACGGTCGTGGGTGAAGAATTCTACGCGCTCGGCCACACGCAGTTCGGCTCGCTCATCAACAAGATCAAGCTGAAGAAACCCGACGTCATCTACGCCATCGTGGTCGGTGGATCCAACGTCTCCTTCTACAAGCAGCTCAAGGCCGCTGGCATCACGTCGGACAAGCAGACGTTGCTGACCATCTCGGTGACTGAGGACGAAGTGCTCGGCATCGGCGGTGAAAACCTCACCGGCTTTTACTCCGCGATGAAGTACTTCCAATCGCTCGACAACCCGAACAACAAGAAATTCGTGGCTGCCTTCAAGGCCAAGTACGGCGTGAAGAGCGTCATCGGCGACGTGACCCAGGCCGCGTATCTCGGGCCGTGGCTGTGGAAGATGGCGGTGGAAAAGGCCGGCAGCTTCGACATCGACAAGGTCGCCGCCGCCTCGCCCGACATTGAATTCAAGGAAGCTCCCGAAGGCTACGTGAAGCTGCACAACAACCACCATCTGTGGAGCAAGCTGCGCATCGGCCAATGGGCGACGGACGGCCAGGCCAAGGTGCTCTATGAGTCCGGCCTGATTGAACCCGACCCGTTCCCCAAGGGCTACCAATGATCTCTTTGGGATGAAGAGAAGGGGGCGGTCTGTACCCGGCACGCATACGCAGGCCGCCTCCTAATTAAAACAACCACCACCAACCCAACTCAGAATAATGATGCTCGCCTACACCACCTCGGAACTGACCTCGATTTTCACCATGCAAGGTTTCGCCGGCCTGAGCCTCTTCAGCGTCCTGCTGCTGATGGCCCTGGGACTCGCGATCATCTTCGGCCAGATGGGCGTCATCAACATGGCCCACGGCGAGTTCATGGCCGCGGGCGCCTACACCGTCTATCTCTGCTCCACGCTCACTGCGAAATTCGCGCCGGCGTTTCAGCCCTACTATTTTCTCTTTGCGATTGTCGCCGCCTTCTTCGTCTCCGGTTCGCTGGGCCTGCTCGTGGAATGGGGCCTCATCCGCTTCCTCTACAAGCGTCCGCTCGACACGCTGCTTGCGACGTGGGGCCTCAGCCTCATCATGCAGCAAACGTTCCGTTCGACCTTCGGTGCGCGTGAAGTCACGCCGACGCTGCCCGACTGGTTGATGGGTTCCTTCAAACCAACGGAGACCATCGACATCCCGATCAACGGCGTGTTCGTCATGGGACTCACGCTCTTCATCACGGCGGCCGTGATGTTCTTCACCTTCAAGACTCGCGCAGGACTCCGAATGCGCGCCACCGTGCAGAACCGCATGATGAGCGGCGCGGTCGGGATCAACACCAAGGTCGTGGACCGTCTCACGTTCGCCATCGGTTGCGGCATCGCCGGCGTGGCGGGCGCGGCCTTCACCACCATTGGATCGACCGGACCGGACAGCGGTTCGCGCTACATCGTGGACACATTCCTCGTCGTCGTCTTCGGCGGCGCAGCCAGCATGCTGGGCACCGTGGCGTCCGCGTTCGGCATCGCGCAGACACAGTCCATCTCCGAATTCTTCCTCCAAGGCACGATGGGCAAAGTCACCACGCTGCTCGCCATCGTCATCATTCTCATGATTCGTCCCCAAGGTCTCTTCGCCAGCAAAGTGCGTCGCGCCTGAGGCCAACAGAGCTTGTCCTAACACCACATGAACACCCTCCAAAAACGATTGTTCGGCAGCAAGGAAGGTCTCCTCGGAACGCTCTTCCTTGCGCTCATCCTCGTCGTCGTGCTTCCCCTCACGCTCGACATCTTCCGCCTGAACCTCATGGGCAAGTATCTCACCTACGCCTTCGTCGCCGTGGGCTTGGTGCTGCTTTGGGGCAATGCCGGCGTGCTCAGTCTCGGCCAGGGCGTCTTCTTCGGACTAGGCGGCTATTGCATGGCGATGTTCCTGAAGCTCGAGGCCTCTGACCCCATCACCACGAAGATTCAGTCCACGCCCGGCATCCCGGACTTCATGGACTGGAATCAAATCACAGCGCTGCCGGCGTTCTGGGTGCCGTTCAAAAGCTTCCCCTTCGCCACGCTCGCCATCTTGATTGTTCCAGCGGTCATCGCCTATGTCGTCGGCGCCGCCATGTTCAAGCGTCGTGTCGGCGGGGTTTACTTCGCCGTGATCACCCAGGCGATTGCCCTCATCGTCTCGCTCGGCATCGATGGCAATCAAGGTCTCACCGGCGGCCGCAACGGCATCACCGATCTGCGGACGCTGCTTGGCTGGGACATCCGGACGACGTTCGGCCAATACACGCTCTACTTCACCAGCGTCGCGCTGCTCCTTGGCGTCATCATGCTCTCGCGCTGGGTTCTCTCGTCGAAGATGGGCCGCATCCTGAACGCGATGAGCGAGAAGGAAGACCGCGTGCGCTTCTCCGGCTACGACGTGTCGGACTTCAAGATCTTCATCTTCTGCCTCGCGGCGATGATCAGCGGCATCGGCGGCGCGATGTTCGTGCTGCAAGTCGGGTTCATCTCGCCGTCGCTCGTCGGCATCGTGCCGTCGATTGAAATGGTCATCTTCGCCGCCGTCGGTGGAAAGCGTTCCCTGCTTGGCGCGGTTTACGGAACGCTGCTGGTGAACACCGGCAAGAGCCTGTTCTCCGAAACATTCCCTCAACTCTGGCTCTACGCGATGGGCGGCCTGTTCATTCTTGTCGTCGTGCTCATGCCGAACGGACTCGCCGGCCTGTGGGACGACTACGCGAAGCCCTGGCTTCACGGCGCGAAGAAGCGGCTGATGGAACGTCCGCCCGTTGACGTGGGCGAAACCAAATCCAACGCACCACTCGCCAAGATCATCTGACCCTCGATTTCAATATCATGTCCTCCAACACCGACTATCTCCTCGCGATTGAAGACCTCACCGTTTCTTTCGACGGCTTCAAGGCGGTCGATTCACTCAACCTCTACCTCGATCAAAACGAGCTGCGCGTAATCATCGGCCCGAATGGCGCGGGCAAGACCACCGTGCTCGATCTCATCTGCGGCAAGACGCGCGCCACCAGCGGCAGCGTGAAGTTCAAGAACCGTGAAATGCTCGGCATGCCGGAGCACTCCATTGTCCGCTCCGGCATCGGGCGAAAATTCCAGACCCCATCCATCTATGAAAACCTCACTGTTTACGAGAACCTCGAAGTTTCCTTTCCGCGCGGCCGGGGCGTGTTCGGCGCGCTCACGTTCAAGACGACGACGGAGGTGGAGCAGCGCATCCAAAGCGTCGCCGAAACCACATTCCTCCAGGATTACCTACACACGGAGGGTGCGTTTCTAAGCCACGGCCAGAAGCAATGGCTCGAGATCGGCATGCTCCTCATGCAGGAGCCAGAACTGATGATGCTCGATGAACCCGTCGCCGGCATGAGCCCCGCCGAGCGCGAGCAGACCGCCGAGCTGCTGAAGCGCATCAGCGCCGACCGCTCCATCCTCGTCATCGAGCACGACATGGAATTCGTCTCGCGCATCGCCAAGAAAGTCACCGTGTTGCACCTCGGCAAGATTCTCGCCGAAGGCAGCATGGACGAAATCCACAACAACCAGATGGTGCAGGATGTCTACCTCGGACACTGAGCCGCTCGGATTAAGATTATGATTAGGATTAAGAGTAAGAAAATCCCCACCGCCGCCCTCGCCCTTCCTATTCTTAATCCTATTCTAAATCTCACTCCTGCTCCCCTTTCCTCCCACGCCAGCGAACCAAACTTATGATCCAAATCTCCAATCTCGCCGCCGGTTACAATCAGAGCCAGGTCATCCACGACATGACTTTCAAGACTGCGCCGCAGGAAATCCTCGCCGTCGTCGGACGCAACGGCATGGGCAAGACCACGCTGCTCAAGACGCTCATGGGAATTCTTCCTCTCAAGGGCGGAACCATCCATGTCGGCGGCCAGGACATCTCGAAGCTCGAAACCCATCAGCGCGTCGCCAGTGGACTCGCCTTCGTGCCGCAGGGCCGGATGATCTTCCCGAACCTCACCGTCATGGAGAACATGCTTACCGCCGTGAAAGGCAAGCTGGAGAAATCCGACTGGGACGAAATCTACGCGCTCTTTCCCGTCCTGTTCGACATGCGCCATCGCAAGGGCGGCAACCTCTCCGGCGGCCAGCAGCAGCAGCTCGCCATCGCCCGCGCTCTGTTGACGAAGCCGAAGGTTCTCATCCTCGATGAGCCGACCGAAGGCATCCAGCCATCCATCATCAAGGACATCGCCAAGGTGCTCCGCGAGATCCGCAA
>CAMCCU010000261.1 GCA_945872975.1 Pedosphaera parvula Ellin514 | reverse complement strand
GCCCATGACCTCGCCACGCTGCCTCCGCCTTGCCCTCTGGCTGGCCCGTGGCTGCGTCCGATGTGCCGATAGCCTTCATCGGTTAATGCGCTGCTGGCGGCGTTAGACGTGTCGTGTCCAACGCCAGCCAAGGGCGGGGTGGTTCGGTGCGTCGTGGTCATTGGCGTCGAGGTTTACGACCCTATAATGAGAATTTCCCCAAACTATTCCCTATGCTCTCTCCCCGAGGATAGTTATGGGGATTTTTCATTTTAGGGTCGTAAGTTACTCCCCGAACTGGTTTTTGAGCCGGTAGCCTGCCCAGCATTTCGAGTTACCATCGCCGCGCTTGAACTCCTGCCATCTTCGGTTCACGAATTGAGCGCCAAGGCACCTTTTAGACATCGGACGGCTGATGCCCTGTCGGCCTGCCCATTGTTTGTAAGCATTGAACGCGTCGGCTTTGGTGCAATAGCCGTCATGATCCTTCTCAAACGCGTCCTCGATGAATTCAGCCAGCGAGTCTGAGCCGTCGCGGAATGCCTCCGTTGCCGCCCTGCACGATTCAGGCGGATTCAACCCTTCGGCCATCCACGCACGCGCCCCGGCAATGCACCAGTTCAGGATCCCAGACATTTCGACGGCGAGCTTGTCGGGCAACTTCCCATCGCGCTTGTCGGATGGGATTTGAACCGGCCAGTCTACGAGCAAGAACCGTCGCCAGATACCGTCGTCGGTGCCGTCGATGCGCGGCTTGTGATTCCCGACGAGCGCGATCTTGTAGCTCGGGAAGTATTCGACGTGTTCCTTGTAGTGGAACCGGCCCTTCTGCCGGTCGCCGCCCGTGATGGATTTCAAGGCGCCCTCGTTCAGTCTAGCGCCGTCGTTGTTCTCTTCGCCCAGCCCGAACCGCCGGCCGCAAAGTTCGGCCAGTTCGAGCAGCGGACACTTTGCGCGGTCGTTGGCGTAGACCAGCCCGTTCGTCAGCTTCGCTCCGTAGTCGCCCAAGAGCTTGAGCATGGCGTGTTCGAGGAATGTCCCCTTGCCGTTTGCGCCGACTCCGTAATGGAACGGCAGGACGTGTTCGCGGATTGCTCCCGTGATGGAGTAGCCACTGAGCCGTTGCAGAAACGCCCGCATCTTCGGATCGGGCTGCACTTCATCAAGGAACCGATCCCATGTTGGCGCGGTGGCGTTCGCGTCGTAATGAACTTCGAGCCGCCGAGTTACCAGATGCTCGGGGCGATGGGGCTGGAACGATCCGCTTTGAAGGTCAACGACACCGTTTAGAACACCGACAAGGAACGGGTCGGCGTCTAGCTGCGTGGCGCGGATTACAACGGACGGATTGCAGGCCGCGAAGGACAGCGCCGGCTCGATGCGCTTCTTGTTGCCCAGCCCAGCCATTGCATCGATGAGCCGCTTGCCAATGGCTGGATCCATGTCCTTCGCCTGTTCGAGTGCGTCGCGATAAAGTTCGCGTGCGTAGTTCGCGAACATTGATTTGATCCGGTTCGAGCCGTCGCGTCGCCATCCGTTCTCCCGGTCGAACACCAGCCATCGCTCCTCCTCGGCGCAAAACCTGATCTCCTGTCCGTGCCGCCTGACGAACGCATCGGCGTAACCAATGTCGGATCGGAAATGCTCTGCGGCCACGGTCGCCGCGCCGGCAGTGTTCGCCGTCGTCACGTTTTCAACCGTTGGTGCCTGCGGCGTCCATGACGGTGCATCTTCAGCCAGCGTCACGATGCCTGCGGCAAGTCCGCCTGCGCTCAGATAGTCCGCCGCGTCCTTAACCTTCGTGCCGCCGATGTCCGGCAGTTCGATGACAACAACGTGACTTGCTACTGGCTGAAGGTTCGCGGCGACTTGTTGCGCGTGCTTGCGCCCAGCGTCGTCCTTGTCCGCGATAACGCAAACCGTCGCGCCATTGAATTGCTCGGCGAACTCTCGCTTCCATTTGCCCGCCCCGCCTGAGTTACACGTTGCCGTCAGTCCGGCGTCGCGCATGGCGTCGGCGTCCTTCTCGCCTTCGACAACGAACACCGGACGGCCTGCCGCCGCTGCGTCGATCAGTTCCGGCAGTCGATAGGGAACGGGGCGCACGCCGGCAATGCTCCAAATCCAGCCTGACCCGTCCGGCCTGCGTTGCCGGAACTCCTTCGGGTCGAGGCGCACGGCTTGGTAAAGCAGCACGCCTGATTCGTCGGCGTAATCATAGGTCTCCGCGATGCGCGATTTTTGAGCGTGGCCGTTGGTCGCGGTCTTCGGCGTGAAGAGGTCCGTCATCTTCAATCCGGCAGCGGTAACGACGGCCTCGGTGGTGCAGTTCGCGTGACAATGGATTAAGACCTTGTCGTCGCGCTGCGTGATGGAGAGAGACGCGTTGCCGTCCTCATGTGCGGGGCAGCGTGCCTGCCAGCCCGTCGAGGTTGGCCTCGGTCGGCCTGCTGCGCCCAGTTGGGAAACGAAATCGGCAGCGGTCATCGTGGGCCCCCATTTAATTCAGCCTCCCACACGTTATCGATGTGGAACCGAATTAGCTCTCCAGATTTAAGCGGCGTCACAAAGAGGTCGCTTTCCACCACCCCGGTGAGGATGTCTTCATCCGTGCGGTGGGTGACTTTTACCCAGAAACATTCTCTGCAATTGGAGACATTCACGTTGTCGCCTGCGCCGACGAGGTTTCGAATCTGTCGAGGCGGGCGGCAGAACTGGCCCGGGTGATGGCGGGCCATATCTCTGGAGTTTACGAGGATTGGTGACTTCATCGTGACGCGGCCTTCCTGCTCAGCGGGCCGATGGATTTGCCGGGTTCCCAACCAAGGCGGAGCAATCGCTCAACCTTGGCCTTGGTGGAACCGTTGGCCCTTGATGCGCGGATGTAGGATTTGCTCATCGTGATGCGCCTCCACGGGGTGCCATGAGCGCGGCGTAAATGAGCCGGTCGATGAGCGAGGTGATCTGTTCTTCGAGTTCTGCGCGCGTGTAGCTCGCGGCCAGCGAGGGCTGGAAGTTTATGAACGCGACGTAAAGTTCATTCATCGCGATCCCTTCGTTGCGAAGTGCGCTTGAACCGCAGCGCAATCGAATACGACCTTGCCGCCGAACTTCACGAACGGGATTTTCCTCGATGCGGTCATCGTCCGAACCCATCGGATCGAGGGTCTCGAATCCTCCTCGAACAACTCGGCCAGCATCCGCTGCGCGCTGACGTATCGGCTCGGGAGCTTAGGAGCGCCGGCGCTGAACAGGTTCGAGACACTTGATGCAGTCTCGGTTTGCACGCTCCCTTTTTCGGCGGGAACTGCCGGTAATGTTTTGGGCATTACGCTTACGGGTGAAGTCAACCCTGCCGGTGCGTTTACGACGCTTCCGGCCTGAACCGCTTTTTTACTAATCATGTCTCTAGGCTTTCGACCCTTCGGGACGGCTAAACTTTTCTTCGTCTACTGAACTGCCCCGACCCGCTGGCTTGACGACAACGGGCCGGAATCCGGGCGGCTAAACTTTCGCCCTAACAGGACACTTTGTATGAGATTGCACCAAACGACGCAACGTCTCGATCTCACCGATGGGGTGACTGACTGGGGCGGAATGCTCTTAAGCAACTAAGGGTCAGGAAGATACGCGGATTCGGCAGGCTGAAAAATAAATCACTTTCCATTCACTTTGCACTTGCTTCTTGTGGGGAAGCGTATTACGGAACGCCGAAGCGGCCTTTAGAAGTGGGGTGAGCGTGATCGATTTCGTGGATTGCGGACGCGAAAAAACCGCAGAGGCGAACCACTGCGGCTTGTTGGATATGAGATCGAATTACGCGGCCTGAACTTTCGCAACCGACTGCGCGAACACGTTCGCTGGCGTGATGGCGAACCATTCCGCCGCCTGCTCTGGCGTCACAAGCTCCCGGTAGTGACGATGAATCATTTTCGGCGAGTTGCCGGCCTCGAACGAGGTCTTGGCGATGTCCTGCGTTTCGGCGCACCGGTAGGAAATGAACGAGTGGCGCAATGCGTTGTGTTTCCACGTGATGCCGGCGCGGGTGGCAAGCCTGCGGATGGCGTCGGGTGTTCTCGCGATGTTACAGACAAGGCCAGCGTCCCGCCTGCACGTCATCAGCCATTGCTTGAGGTTGTCGGAGATGGGAACCAAACGCTTCTGCGCCGTGTTGCCTTTGACGCCAGTCACGCGGATGAAGCCACGATCAAGACTGACGTCCTCCCACTTCTGGCGCTCGATTTCTGCGGAGCGTAGTCCAGCGAACGCGCCCAAGATGAGCAGGGGAAGTAACCCTTGCCCCTCGGCGTATCGCCTGTTGACGCCGTTGGTCAGTGACGGCTTCGCGGCCAGCAGTAACTTGGATATTTCCTGCGGTGAGAATATCTGGATCTCTTCGTGGACTTCCTTTGCCCGCCCGATGGCGTCCGCGTCGAACGATCCTTTGTGAAGGTAGCCTGCGCGTTCGGAGAACCGGATCAGCGTCGTGATGGCGAGGCGATAGTTGTTCCGCGAGCGTGAGCCGCAATCCAGACCGCGAAGGAATTCGTTCAGGTCGCCGGCGGTGACGGCGGCAAGCTGCACGTTGAATGCTTCCGCGAACTTGCCTAAACGGAAGTCCAGGTCTTTGAGGTAAACGGCGGACACCTTGTCCTGTGTCTTTGCCTTGAGGAAAAGATCCTTCGCCTGCTCCACGGTCATCGGCGGCAGGGTCGTGGGGTTCTGTTTGAGATAGAACGCCACGGCTTCCGCGACGGTGATGGGGCCGAGCCTGCGCTTGGCGTCCGCGTATTCGATGGCGCAGATGTCCAGCCTGACTCCGACGTCGCGAGCGGCACCTGCTGCCGTTTCGTAAACGGTGCGCTCGTCGCCGGTCAGCTTGATCACTCCAAACTCAACAGGGGCGATCCTTGCCGCTATCTCATGCGCCTTTGCTCTGGCGCGCCCCTCATCGGCGAAGGAGATGAACTTGCGGACGCCGTCCACGTAGTCCACAACATCATACTGGGTGTAGGTGCTGCCGCCCTTGGTGCGCTCCCGAACATAAATCCGAACGCTGACGCCGTTGTCCTTCACCGCGATATGCTTTGCTTTCATGTCGGGAATGTCGGGAAAATGTTGGGAGAAGTCAACGAATAGTGGAAAACCCCAATGTTTAAGTGGTGCGCGCGGCGGGAGTTGAACCCACAACCTTCGCCTTCGGAGGGCGCCACTCTATCCAATTGAGCTACGCGCGCATGTTCGCAGAACAGCCGTGACCGTAACGAAGCGAGTTTCTGTCCGCAACCAGTTTGTCAGTTCTTCGTCGCGCTGCCGCAGACGATGCCGTCCGCCAGTTCGAGGACACGCGGCGCGCGTCCCGCGACTTTGGCGTCGTGCGTCGCGACGATGAGCGTGGTCTGGTGCTCGTCCCGCAGTCCGCAGAGCAGCTCGATGATGGCTTCGCCGGTGTGCGAATCGAGGTTGCCCGTCGGCTCGTCGGCGAGGAGAAGCTCGGGCGAGTTGATCAATGAGCGCGCGATGGCGACGCGTTGCTGCTCGCCGCCGGAGAGCTCGAATGGTTTGTGATCCATGCGGTCGGCGAGGCCGACGCGCCGGAGCAGTTCGCGCCCGCGTTCGACGGCGGTATCCACGGAGATACGCCCGAGGCGGGCGGGCAGGCAGACGTTCTCCAGCGCATCCAGTTCAGGCAGGAGATGGTAGGCTTGGAAGATGAATCCGACCTTCTGATTGCGCCATCGCGAGAGCGCGAGGTTGGAAAGGCTGGCGAGGTTCACGCCGTCGGAGAGGATGGTGCCCTGGTTCGGCGTGTCGAGGCCGCCCAGCAGATGCAGCAGCGTGCTCTTGCCCGCGCCGGATGCGCCGCGCAGGGCGAGAAATTCTCCGCGCGTCACTTGCACGCTGACGCCGCGAAGGACTTCCAGGGTGCGCCGGCCGATGCTGTAGCGTTTGTGCAGATCGCGGGCCTCCATGAGGATGGAACCGGCGGGGGCTGAGGTGACGCTGGATG
Organism: Pedosphaera parvula Ellin514; assembly: GCA_945872975.1. Taxonomy (GTDB): domain Bacteria; phylum Verrucomicrobiota; class Verrucomicrobiia; order Limisphaerales; family JADJPG01; genus JADJPG01. Next base: position 1,761 of record CAMCCU010000261.1, on the reverse strand, counting down.
GAAGACTCATGGCTGAAAGTGGGCGGCTTTATTCGTGGCGCAGGGCTTCGACCGGGCGGAGGCGTCCGGCGTTCCATGCGGGGGCGAGCCCGGCCAGAATACAGATGACGAGCGCACTCGTGCAGATGACGGCGATGTCGGTCGGGTCGATGAGCGCGGGCAGTTCGGTGAAGGCGTAAATCTCCGGAGGGAAGAGTTCCACGCCGGTCATGCGGTTCATGAAGCGGAGGAATTCATTGCGAATCTCCAGCATCAACATGCCGAGCCCGAGCCCTGCGGTGACGCCGACCACGCCCACGACGAGGCTTTGGCCGAGGAAGAGCCGCATGATCTGGCCGCGCGTCGCGCCGAGCGCTTTCAGCATTCCGATCTCCCGCGTCTTCTGCACGACGAAGGTGATCTGGGAATTCATGATGCCAAAGGCGGCGACGATCACGATGAAGAAGAGGATGTAAAACATGACGTTCTTCTCAACGGCGAGCGCGGTGAGAATCTGGGAGCTCTCCTCCGTCCAGGTCGAGATGCGGAAATCGCCGCTGAGCGTGGCATGAAGCTCGCCTCGCACGCGGCCCGCGAGATTCGGATCGTCGAGCATGACGAGCAGGCCGTGAACCTTGCCCGGGAGCTGGTAAAGATTCTGGGCGTTCCGCAACGAGGTGACGATGACGTTCGCGTTGTACTCGTAATAGCCGACATCGAAGATGCCGCTCACGGTGTATTCGTCGGGCAGGATGGCGACTTCATCTTCCTTGCCGCGATGCTTCTTCATCTCCGCGAGGCTGCGCGGCGAGTAAATGGAGAACCGATCGCCCACATTGAGCCGGAGATGGCGCGCCAGCTCGCGGCCGATCAGGACGCTCTCGCCTTCGAGGTCGAAGCTGCCCTCGATGATATTGGTCGTCAGGGACGTGACATCCTTTTCCAGCGCGGGATCGATGCCGCGCAGCCACGGTGCGCCCGCCAGCGGTTTGCCGGTCTCGGGCTGCGTCTCGATCATGACCTGCCCAAGGACAAACGGAGCCACCGCCTTGACGTGGTGATTCGTGCGGATGGTCTGGGCGAGCGTCTTGTAGTCCGGCATTGCCTCGTCGAAGTGCTGCACCTTCATGTGCGAGCTGAAGCCGAGAATCTTGTCGCGCAACTGGCGGTCGAAGCCCGTCATCACGCTGATCACGATGATGAGCACTGCCACGCCGAGCATGACGCCCATCACGGAGATGAGCGTGATCACGGAGACGAACGTGCGCTTGGGGCGCAGGTAACGCAGGGCGAGAAACAGCTCGAATGGCAGCCGCGACATGGTGCGATAGGCTAGACGTGGGGCAGGGGGAGTGTCAACGCGGGCAGGAGAGGAAGGGTGGGACTCGTCGCGCTGCGACGAGTAGCGCCGCGTCCAGCGGCGCAACGAACTTGCGACCGCCCGGCGCAATCAACCGCTTCACCACCCGCTGAACGCGGGTGGAATTGTCGCAGCGCGACAATTGCCACCTGCCTGCACGCTACTTCCGATCGCTCACTCGCTCGCGTTCCGCTGGAAGGGCGGGTTTCACGAGTCCTGAGCAATCGAACGGGGCAGGAAAACGCGGTCTCGCGGAACTTGCCCCTCCGTTGCGGAAAGGTTTTGAGGACCACGCCGCTGGCCAGAGAGCCCAACCTTCCACAACTGCTCCGCCGGATGGCGATCCGTCGCCAAAGTATCGCCCAAGATCGACGAGGTGCGACCATACATTGGTGCGCCCGACGGCGACGCCGGTGATTACG
>CAMCCU010000260.1 GCA_945872975.1 Pedosphaera parvula Ellin514 | reverse complement strand
GGCCGATCTCCGGGAAGAGGTAGCCAGCTTTGAGCTTCAGGTAATTGTCATTCAGGTAAGCCATAATCAGTCGTCGATAGGGTTCAGTGTTCGGGCCAAAATCAAGGGGCGGACGGTAGCCAAATCATGAGGACTATGCAAGGGGGCGAAGGGGAAGGCTGGGTGGCGGTTCTGCATTCACGCCGGATTTTTCCTTTCCATCTTTGGCGGGCGGCTTGAATGTCGAATCCATGAAACCTGTTCGCTCCGCATTGCTTCTTATGGCGCTCACGATTTCCTCGCTACTCGAACCCGCCTCGAGCTCGGGCGCCGCATCCGCGCCGCTGGAATTGACCCTGCGCTCGCGGACAGGCGACGGGAAAGTCGCGAGCGTTGCCGACGCGTTGGTGGAGAAGAAAGCTTCGTGGGAGCCCAAGCGAACGGCGGTCATCATCTGCGACATGTGGGACGACCATTGGTGCAAGTCGGCCGCGCGTCGGGTCGTGGAGCTGGCGGGTCCGATGAATGCCGTGGTGAAGAAGGCCCGTGCGCAAGGCATGTTCGTCATTCATGCGCCGAGCAGCGTGGTGAATTTCTACAAGGACACGCCGCAACGGAAGCGCGCGCAGGCGGCGGCGTTTGCCAAGGCTCCCATCACGCTTTCGACCTCCGAACGCTGGGGTACGGCGTGGTGCTGGCCGGACAATGCGCGTGAAGGCGGGCTGCCGATCGACGATTCCGACATGGGCTGCGATTGCGCGACGAAATGCACGATTCGCGAGGCTTGGACGCGGCAGATTTCCACGATTGAGATCGCGGCTGGCGACGCGATTACGGACAACGGTCAGGAGACCATCAACTTGCTGGCGGAGCGCGGCATCGACAACGTGATCTTGATGGGCGTGCATCTCAACATGTGCGTGCTGGGCCGGCCCTTTGCCATCCGGCAGATGGTGAAGACGGGCAAGAACGTGGCGCTGATTCGGGACATGACGGACACGATGTATGACCCGCGCATGAAGCCGATGGTGAGTCACTTCGAGGGGACGGACTTGGTGGTGGCGCACGTCGAGCGCTTCTGGTGTCCGACGATTACCAGCACCGCGCTGACGGGCAAGCCGGCGTTCCGCTTCAAGGACGACACGCGCAAACGCTGAGCGTAATTGCCGTTCGCCATCGTTGTCCTATTCTCGTGCTGTGATGAAGCCGCTGGCTGAATGCCGTCTCTACACGTTCGTTGATACCGCTTACCTGCATGGGCGCAGGCCCGAGGATGTCGCGCGTGCGTTATGCGACGGCGGATCGGACATCATTCAACTTCGCGCGAAAGACGCTCCGGCAGATGAGGTGCGGCGTCTGGCGGAAACAATCTTGCCCGTGACCAACGCAGCGGGTGTCGGCCTGGTCATCAATGATCATCCTCAGATTGCGCATCAAGTCGGTGCGTTCGCGTGTCATCTCGGGCAGGAGGATTTTTTTGAAGGCGGCTATACTCAGGCGACGCAGGTGCGGGGATGTCCTCCGGGTTTCAAGCTCGGCTTGAGCACGCACGCTCCCGAACAGGCACAACGCGCGTTGCTCGCCGGGCCGGATTACATCGCCATCGGCCCGATCTATCCGACCGGCACCAAGCCTGCGGCGAAGCCGGTGACGTTGGACTATGTCCGTTGGGCGGCGGCAAACGTGACGTTGCCGTGGTTCGCGATTGGCGGCGTGAATCTCCAGACTTTGGACGACGTGCTCGCGGCGGGCGCGACCCGGATCTGTGTGGTGTCGGCGATTCTGAATGCGCCCGACGTGGCGGAAGCCTGTCGCGAGTATCGGCGGCGGCTGGGTTGAATGGAGAACTGGCGGGCAAGTTTCCTCCGGTCCTAATTCAAATCTTCATCTTACTCGTAATCTCTTTCTGCACCCGATCCGAAGCCGGAGATTAGGATGAAGATTACGATTAGGAGTAAGAACTGAAACGTGGCAGCCCGTTTCAATCACGCCTCGCGGTTGGTTCGCCGGTTGCCCGAATGGGAGGTGTCCACTAGGCTCCCGTCATGAAGCGCATGATTTTCTGTTTCCTCCTCGGCATCGGGACGGGTGCCGGTGGCTACTGGTATTTGCAGCAGGACGTCGGCAAGGCGCGATTGGAGCAAGCGCGAAGTCAGGTCGTGACGAATGCTCAACGCGCCGCCACTGCCATCAAGGATAAGATCTACGAAGTCGGCGCCGAAGAGGTGAAGGATGTGAAGGAGCAGATCGCGCGCACGGGCACTGTGGTGAAGGAGAAGGCGATGTCCGCCGGGCAATCCATCGCCGGCGCGGCTTCCAATGCGAAGACGACAGGCGTGATCAAGTCGAAGCTGGTTGCCGAGCCCGGCCTGCCGTCGTTCACCATCAATGTCGATACCACGGACGGACTCGTGACCTTGTCCGGCAAGGTGGAATCCCATGAGCAGGTGGCGCGGGCGGTGAAGCTCGCGCTGGAAACGGACGGCGTGCGCAAGGTGATTTCCACGTTACAAATTGTTCCTGTCGGCAAGTGAAATCTCGTGCGATGAACCGATAGTTCGTTGAGTTCGATTGGAGCTTGCCACAGTTGGGGAACCGCTGTTGCATCTCCTCGCGCGATGTCAGAACCCATGCAGAATTACCCGAAACATTATTGCGGCGTCTTCGGTATTTACGGCCACCCGAACGCTGCGGAGCTTACTTACTACGGTCTCTACGCCTTGCAGCATCGCGGGCAGGAGAGCGCCGGCATCGTCAGCTCGGACGGTCACCAGTTCCGTACGCACAAGGGCATGGGCCTCGTCTCGCAGATCTTCAATGGCGACGTGTTGCACGGACTCGTCGGCAAGATGGCCGTCGGCCACACACGTTACTCGACGACCGGCTCCTCCCATCTGCGCAATGCCCAGCCGCTCACGGTGGATTGCGCACGCGGCCAGATCGCCATCGCGCATAACGGCAATCTCACGAACGCCTCCCAGCTTCGCGAAGAGCTCGAGAATCGCGGCTCCATCTTCCAGACGACGGTGGACAGCGAGATCATCCTGCACCTGATGGCGCAGCCGAGCCTGAACGGGCACACCAACAATCTCATCGAGACCGTCCGCCGGATTGAAGGCGCCTTCTCGCTCGTCATCATGACCGAGAACGAGCTGATCGGCGTGCGCGATCCGCACGGCTTCCGCCCCTTGAGCATCGGCATCGTGGACGGTGCCTACGTGCTCGCGAGCGAGACCTGCGCCTTCGATTTGATCCACGCGAAGTTCGTGCGCGACGTCGAGCCCGGCGAGATCGTCATCATCAACAAGGACGGGATCAAGAGCGTCCAGGCCTTTCCTGAGCAGGAACGCCGGGCGTTCTGCATTTTCGAATACGTTTACTTCGCGCGCCCGGACAGCACGATTGCGAACCGCAACGTGTACCGCGTCCGCGTGGAGATGGGCCGCCAGCTTGCCCGCGAGAACCCGGTGGACGCCGACATTGTCGTGCCGGTTCCAGACAGCGGCAACTACGCGGCGCTCGGCTACTCGCAGGAGGCGGGGATTCCTTACGAGATCGCCTTCATCCGCAATCACTACGTCGGTCGCAGCTTTCTCCAGCCGTCGCAGCTCATCCGCGACTTCAACGTGCGCGTGAAGCTGAACCTCATTCCTGAGCTGGTGAAGGACAAGCGCGTGGTCATCGTGGACGATTCCATCGTGCGCGGCACGACGTGCAAGGCGCGCGTCAACACGCTCAAGGAAGCCGGCGCGAAGGAAGTTCACGTCCGCGTGAGCTGTCCGCCGCACATGAACCCGTGCGTGTACGGCATTGACTTCCCGGATCGCAACAAGCTGATGGCGGCGAACTATTCGATCGATGAAATCCGCAAGTATCTCAACGCGGACTCCCTCGCCTACCTCTCGCAGGACGGCATGGTGAACGCCACCGGTCTCAAGAAAGAATCCTTCTGCATGGCGTGCTACGACGGCAATTATCCCGTGCCGTACGATCCGAAGACGGACAAGCACATCATGGAACGCCGCCGTTCCCGCGTCGAAGGCCTGGCCGAAGCGCTGGCCAAGGACGAGAAGCAGATCAAGCTGCTCTGAGCGGACAGCCACTACGATGAGCGACGAGTTGCGCAATGAAGGTGTGACTCACGAGTTAGTTCATCGCTCGCAAACCCGCAGGCCGCTGGTCGTTTTCCTGGGTGGCGTCCTGTTTGCCTCGGTGGGATTCATCATCTGGCCCGGCTGTGCCTCGGCGCCGCTGACTATCACTCGCAAGCCAGTCTCCACCTTGGATTCGAAGCAAGTTACCTCCTTGAATGGCCACCCATTGACGAGGGACGAAGTCGAGGGCCGCCTCGGCAAACCGGATGAATACTTCGCGGACGTCCGTGTTGCCTGTTATCCCCTTAATCATCTGAATCGTCGGAGGCTTCTCCTGCTGCTGGGTGTAGTCCCGTTCGGAACATATCCTGACCAACTCGGCGGCGAAGTTGCCATGATTCAATTCGACGAGCTCGGGAAACTTCAGCGTGTTGCCATCCAAAAGCAGTTTCCATACTCCGGCACGTTTAGGCAGTCCGTACAGAAGTGGACCGGTGCCAAGACTCCTGCGGCAAACTCACGCTGATGGTTCTGACTGTAGTTTGTTTGATTGTCTGATTTTGAGTTCTCGTGCAATCGATGACTCTCCTTCTGTCATGATTTCACTATCGTGGACTGGTCGTTCTCCTTGTCTTGGCCTGATGTCGAGCAGCAGTTGCGCGATATTGAAGGAGTGCTTTTACTGGAGCGCGGTCTTACCTTGAATCAAGAACTACGCTTGGAACTCAACCAACTGACTCATGCGCCTGCTTGAAGCCATCATTGATGCGAATCACCGCGCGCTTGCCGGTGATGAACGCGCCGGACTGCACCCGTCGGAGTTTGCGGAGTCGCTGCCGATTATCGCGCTGACATGCATCGATCCGCGTCTGAATCCGCTCATGCCGGAAGTGCTCGGCATCCCGGAGTCGCACTTCATCTGGCTGCGCAACGCCGGGAACGTCATCACCGGACCCGTGAGCAGCACGATGCGTTCGCTGGCGCTGGCGTGCGCGGTGAAGGGCGGGCGCGAGATCATCATCATCGGTCACACGGATTGCCTGGTGTGCAAGACTTCGATGATGGAGTTGACGGATCGGCTGAAGTCGCTCGGCGTGGATCGAACGCGGTTGCCGGAGAATCTCACGGAATACTTCGGCCTGTTCGCGAGCGAACGGCAGAATGTGTTGAAGGCCGTCGAGTTCGTGCGGACCAGCCCGCTCATCGGCCCGCGCGTGCCGGTGCATGGGTTGCTAGTGGACATCGAGAGCGGTCGTCTGGAATGGCTGGTCAACGGCTATCAGACGCTGGAAACGGCATCGTCTGCGCCCGCGCGAACTTCTCCTGAGCCGGGCGGCCAGCCGTTCGACGCGTTGAAGCAGATGCTTCCGTTCAACTTGGGCGAGATGAAATTTCCTGAGGGCAAGATCGGTGAGCTGGCGGCCAATGCCGAGGGCATCATCGGTCGCGTCGAACATGCGACCGGCCGAGCGGAACATCTGGCGGGCAGGGCGGGGGAATTCGCGGAGAAGGTTGGTAATCTGGCGGACAAGGCGAAGAACTGGCTCGCCGAGGTTCAAATCCACGCGCACGAAGGTGAGCCGCCACAACCTTTGAAGGTTCAGACGCCGAAGCCACAGCTTCGCAAACCGATTCCGATTCCGCCGCCGATTCCGCCGCCGATTCAAAGCGCACCGCGCCCTTCGCGCGGTGGGAAGCCGAACTCATAATAGAGAAGGCGGTTGGAATTCTCCGGTTCATTTCGTCCTTTCAGTCATCATGGCGACGTTGTTTGATGGCCGAACACTGATATGAATTTTACCCAGTCTTACCTCGAAGAGACCCAGAAAGTCGTTGCCCAACTGGACGCCGCCGCCATCGACAAAGCAGTGGATGAACTGGCCGCCATTCGCGGGCGCGGCGGACGCCTCTTTATTCTCGGCGTCGGCGGCAGCGCGGCGAATGCCTCCCATGCCGTGAATGATTTTCGCAAGATCGGCGGCTTTGAAGCCTATGCGCCGACCGACAACGTCTCCGAGTTGACCGCGCGCACGAACGACGAAGGTTGGGCGACGGTTTTCAGCGAATGGCTCAAGGGCAGCCGCATCGGCGCGAAGGATGGATTGCTCATCTTCTCGGTCGGCGGCGGGAATCTGGAGAAGAACGTCAGCCCGAATCTCGTGAGCGCGATCCAGGTTGCGAAGCAGGCGGGCGCATCGGTGGTCGGCATTGTGGGACGCGACGGCGGCTACACGGCGAAGGAAGCGACCGCATGCGTCATTGTCCCCACGGTGAACCCGGAACACGTCACGCCGCACTCGGAGGCGTTTCAGGCGGTCGTGTGGCATCTGTTCATTTCGCATCCCAAGCTGAAGGTGAACCGGACGAAGTGGGAAGGCGTGAAGTGATGCCAATCCGTGTCCACACTTGAACCATCCCGTGCCGTCTTCCTCGATCGCGACGGTGTGATCAATCGCGCGCTCGTTCGCGACAATAAACCCTATCCGCCTTCCAGCCTCGCGGAGTTCGAGCTTCTTCCCGGCGTCGCCGAAGCCTGCGCGAAGCTCAAGCAAGCGGGCTTCCTCCTTGTGGTGACGACCAATCAACCGGATGTCGGACGCGGCACCATTCCCCAGGAACTTGTCGAGTCGCTGCACGCCCACATGTGCCGGGAGCTGCCGCTGGATCGCGTCGAGGTTTGCTACCATCCGGGCAAGGGCGCGTCGGACTGCGACTGCCGCAAGCCGAAGCCGGGCATGTTGCTGCGCGCGGCCCAAGAACTGGGTGTCGACTTGAAGCAAAGTTTCATGGTTGGGGATCGCTGGCGCGACATCGATTGCGGCCACGCCGCTGGCTGCACGACGATCCTTGTTGATTACAATTACGACGAGCCGTTGCGACTTCCGCCGCATCACCGCGCTCACAGCCTCGCCGAAGCCGCCGATATCATTCTGGCTCTGGCCCGTAAAAGACCGGTTTGAATCGGGCCGCCGGGACGAGTAACATTTTTACAGCACATGCAAACATCGCTACAGCAACTCAAGGTCAAGCTCTTCGCCGATGGCGCGGACAAGGCCGGCATCCTCAGCCTCAACTCGAATCCCGCCATTCAGGGGATGACGACCAATCCCACGCTGATGCGCAAGGCGGGCATCAAGGATTACGAGGCGTTCGCGAAGGACATCCTCCAGAGTGTGACGAGCAAGCCGATCTCGTTCGAAGTTTTCTCCGATGATTTCCCGGAGATGAAACGTCAGGCGTTGAAGATCGCGGCGTGGGGCAAGAATGTTTACGTGAAGATTCCCATCACGAACTCGCGCGGCGACACCTGCCTGCCGCTGATCAAGGAGTTGGGCCGGCAAGGCGTGCAGTTGAACATCACGGCCATCCTCACGCTCGATCAGGTGCGCGGCGTCGCGGAGGCGTTGAACCGCGATGTCGCGTCGGTCGTCTCTGTTTTCGCCGGGCGCATCGCGGATACCGGCGTCGATCCCGAGCCGCTCATGCGCGCCAGCCTCGCGCTGCTGCACGACCAGCCGAAGGCGGAATTGCTCTGGGCCAGCGTGCGCGAGGTGCTGAACATTTTCCAATCCGATGCGTGTGGCTGCCACATCGTGACGATCCCGCACGACATCCTCGCGAAGGCGCTGAAGATGACCGGCATGGATTTGACCGCGCTCTCGCTCGACACGGTGAAGATGTTCGCCACGGATGCGCAGGCGGCGGGCTTCTCGGTTTAAGACC
>CAMCCU010000259.1 GCA_945872975.1 Pedosphaera parvula Ellin514 | reverse complement strand
CTGAACCGCTGCCGGAATACAGCGGGACATACAGCGGCCAGTAACCATCCTTCGAGAGTGTTGTGCCTTGTGTCATCTTGGTTCCGTCAGCCAGCGTCATCTTCAAGCTCACCCGGCCGCCAGCATCCACGGTCGCCGTGCCAAAGGAGAAACCGCCCGGTTCCGTTTCCGCCTGTGAGTCGTCGCCAGGGATCACGATGGTGAACTTCCCTGCGTAAGGCGCGGGATTGGTCTTCTTGTTGAACAAAACACGGTTGCACAAGACCGGGGTCGTCCAGCTCCCGTCGCTGATCGTTCCGACGATCTGGTCGCTTTCGCCGGCTAGATCGACGTTAAGAAACACGGTCAACGTGTTGGTTCCCGAACTCGCCAGAGCGTTCGTCGCCCGGCCGTCGGGCGCGAAACTGCCGCTGAACGAATGCCGCACGCCACCGATCGTCAGCCTCGCGGAGAACGCGCCCAGCTCCGTGGACTTCACGGTAAGAAACCCTGCGCTGGCGTGGCGGTTGGTTTCGGAATCGTAGCAGAGCCCGTCGTACACTCCGGCCACGGCGATAAACGGATTGATCCGGAAATTGGCCTGCAGCACGAACCCCGTCTGCATGGTGAAGGTGAAGGGGTTGTTCGTCGATTCGATGAACCCGCTCCACCCGGTGAAGAGATGCGCCTTGTCCGTCGCCGCGCGGACGGTGTAGCCCTTGCCGATGTCGAGCAGCGCCCCATTGCTCAGCGGCGTGATGGAACCGACGCCATTTGTGATCAACGTCAGGGCACCGACCTCCACGTAAACCACCGAACGCACTGCTTCGACCGGCGGATTGACCGCGTCGTAGGCGCGAACACGAATCGTGTTCGTGCCAGGAATCAGACCGCCCAGCGACACCGACCAGTTCGCCGTTCCCGAGGCCGGGACATAATCACTGATGCCCGCTTCATTCTCCAGCCGTGCTTCCACCAACGTGACGCCGACCTTATCCGCCGCTTTCCCCGTGACGACGATCGTGTCGCCGGTATGCCGGGCATTGGCCGCAGGTGTGATGATGGTCACGGTCGGCGCGGTGACATCCGGCGCGAGCTGCGTTACCGTCACCACCTTGCCAGCAATCTTTAGCTTCGCCGTGCGCGAAGTGGCGCCTGAGTTCGGATCGCAACTGAGAACGACTTCGCCGCCGGTTTCAGAAGCTTCCGAAACAATCCCAAGCCATGTGGCGATTGCCGTAGTGTTGACCGCGTTCCAGTTACAGCCCTCGGTGGCCGTGACCATGATCGCGTCCGCGATTCCTCCCGCCGCTGTGAAGGTCACCGCGTTCGTGCTGAGGCTGTATGCGCAACTGTCATTGTCTTTGATGGTCAGCGTTGCCTCGATGAAGCTGCCGCCCAGCGAACCGCCGCTCAGTTCCACCAGCACCGTCTCATTCGCTTCGTGAGCGGCATCATCGATGATCGGAACAACGAAATGCTGGCTTGTCACGCCCGGGCCGAAGGTCAGCGACCCGTTCGTCGGAAAGTAATCCTGGTCCGGTGCGGCCGTTCCGCCACCGCTGTCCTTCGTCGCAAAGTCCACCGTCAACGCCCCTGCCGAACCACCGCTGCGAGTCACTGTGAACGTTGCCGCCGCGCCTGACTCTGCGATGGAATAGGTCGAAGCGCTGAAACGCAGGTTTCCGGATTGCGCTCCGGCGGTCAGCAAACCGGCGAGGAGGACGGCGAAAAGAGCCAAGGTTCTGGACGGAATCATCTGCTGGAATTTCATAACACGGCGAACGTTTGGACAAATCTGTTCAAGCGCCAGGCCGAAGAAGATCGGCCTCTGCGATTGAACAGCCTTAGTCTGTCCATCCGCGCATCGATGATCAATCCAGAACTCGGCCCGCCGGCTTCAGGCTGGCTGGGTGCATCCCGTCACTTGAACATCGCGTGCTTGCGGTCGCCGCCGGAGAGCACGTAGGCCGTGAGGTTGAGAATCTCTTCCTGCGTGAGCAACGCGAGCAAACCTTCCGGCATCGGCGAGACCTTGGAGGCCTCGATGTTCTTCACCTTCTTGCGGTCAATCGTCTCCTGCTGGAACGGGTTCGCCGGATCGGTGTTCACCATCACGTTGTCGCCGTTCAGATTCACGATCACTCCCGTCACCGTCTCGCCGTCGTTCTTCGTGATGACCATCGGGACGAACTGTTCGTTGATCTCCTTGCTCGGATTCAAAATCTGATCGAGCAGGTCGCGCGGCGAATAGCGTCCGCTCGCGCCCGTCAAGTCCGGCCCGGTCATGCCGCCCTCGTTGCCGAAACGGTGACAGGCGAAGCAGCCGACGGCGGCGAACATCCTCCGGCCATTGTCGAAGTCGCGCTTCTTCATGCCGCGTTCTGCGGCGGGCGCGAGGTCGTCCAGCTTCCATTCCTTCGCAGTCGTCCGACCGGCCAGAGCCTCGGCCATCTGGGCCAAGGGCGATTTCAGCACCGGCTTCTTCGCGAGCACCGTCGCCAGCGCCGTCTTCTCGCTCTCGCTCAAGCTGGCTTCCGCGTCGGTGCGGATGAATTCCAGAAACTTCTCGAAGCTCGCGCCGCCGCGATAATTCGCCGCCTTGAGGAACCACTCGAACTGCTCCGTGCGCAGCGCCGTGGTCCAGCCGGCCTTCAGGAACCGCAGCGAGCGTGCGTATTCGAGCTGCTCCTCCTGGCCCGGCGCGTTCTTGATCATCGCGATGGCCTTGGCGGCGAGCGTCGGGGATTGCAGACGCGCGAGCGTCTCGCACAGGAGCCAGTTCAAGTCGAACGTCGCGGCGGGGAACTGCGGATCAAGCTGCGCGAGGATGCGCTTCGTCGTCGTATCATCGGGCTGGCCGAAACGCGCGAAGGTGATGGAGTAAGTGCGGACCAGCGTGAGGCGTTGCTCGTGGTTCAGCTTCTTCCAATCGAGCTTCGTGAGCGCATCGAGAATCTTCGCGCCCATCGCCGTGTCTACCGGCGCATCGGACGTCTTGCGATGCAGCGGGTCGATGCCCGTCACGCGCACGAGCGCCATCAGGGCTTCGACTTGCAGCGCGGGATTCTTCTCGCTCAATGCGCGATCCGACCACGTCGCCACGGGCTGATGCTCGACCGCCGTGCGCGCCGCCCAGCGGATGAATCGGTCCGCGTTGTCCAGTTCCGGCCACGCGGCTTTCAACGCCTTCGGGTCCGCCTTGCCGTGGAACGCTTCAAGCGCATGACGTTGTTCGCGCGAGGTAGCCGCCGACGTGAGGAGGCGGTTTTGGGTGCCTGTCCGCCTCGTTACCTCGGCGGCTACGGGTGCCGTCGATTCCTTGCCGGTGTAGGTCACGCGATAGAAACCCGACTGCACCTTGCGTCCGCCAATCGCGAAATACATCGCGCCGTCACCCGGATGAATGATCGCATCCGTCACCGGCAGCGGACCGCCGGAGAGAAATTCCTCCTTCGTCGCCGTGTAGCTCGAACCCTGTGGCTGGAGATGCACCGCGTAAACCTTGCCCCAGCTCCAGTCGAGCGCGAAGAGCGCGTTCTGATACTTCGCGGGGAACTTCGCCCCGTAGCCGAAGGTCACGCCGGTCGGCGAGCCGGGGCCGATGTTCAGCGTGGCGGGAAGGTTGTCGGGATAAAACTCCGGACGTTTGCCCGCGCCGTTGCGCCAGCCAAATTCCGCACCGCTGGTGACGTGGTTGATGCGGGTGGGCCGGTACCACGACGTGTTGAAGTCATACTCCATGTCGGCGTCGTAGGTGAAGAGCTCGCCATCGCGATTGAACGCGCCGTCGAAGATGTTTCGGAATCCGGACGAGTAGAGCTCCCACGTTTTGCCATCGGGCGAGAAGCGATAGATCATGCCGCCGGGCGCGAGACGATCGCGGTTATGGCCGCGTCCGTCCGGCATGCTCTTGAGCACATGATCCTCGCCCCAGTTCATCATCACGCGGGAGGAATTCACTTCGGTCAGGTCGGCATTGTTGCCCGTGATCAGGAACATCGATTTGCCATCGGGCGCGGGCAGGATCGCGTGGACGCCGTGATCGCCACCGGCCTTGATCGCTCGGAGCAGCTCCACCTTGTCGAGCGTGTCGCCGCCCTTCGACGACGTGATGCGATACACGCCGCTCGGGATCTTCTTCTCGTAATCATTCACGCCGACATAGAGCGCGCCGAAGGCCCAGAGCATTCCGTTCACGGCGCGAATCTCCGTTGGGAGCTTCTCCACCTTCGCGGGGTCGAGAGGCTGGCCGGGCGCGGGCGGCGCGAAGCGATACAGCCCGCCGTACTGATCACTGGCGATGATGCGGCCCTTCGGGTCAGTGCAAAGATTCACCCACGATCCCTGCTCGCCGCCGGGCACGGAGTAGAGCAGTTCGACCTGGAAATCTTTCGCGGCCTTGATGCGGCTGGGCGGCGTGGCCTTGTTCTCGCCGATGGCGCGATTGATGGCCGCGCGTTCCGCAGCCGGCATTGAAATAGCGGCCATGGAACAGAGGGCCACGACCGAAAATCGAATGAGTGATTTCATGGAATGGATGTATTGAACAGGACCGCTCCCGCGAAGGCAAACAGTCTTCTGCCGAACGCATTCTGCGGACCGCGACCGGTCCCCGGTCGCAGCGGATGGACCGCGCGAGGCGCGTTGGAAACTTCAAGCACCGTCGCAACGGCGAAGCGCTGCGAGCCCGGGGACGTCTCGCGGTCCGAAGAGTGCGGCAACGTGACGACCTCGCCATCCTTCCGCTCCTTGCAAAACTCATTGTTCCATCCGCGCACGGTTCGTGGCTAAATCGGCGCATGAAACTTTGCCGCTTCCAGACAGGCTCAGGCCGGCCACGCGTCGGGCTGTTGAAGGATGACGCGACCATTCTCGATCTTTCCGCCGAGGGCATCGACCGGCTCACAAGCTTGTTCGAGTTCGAGGGATTGGCGGCGCAGCTCGGCGCATTGGCGGGCGCGAATCTCCCGCAGTTCGCCCTCGCCGACGTGAAGCTGCTCGCGCCCGTCGAGCAGCAGGAAGTCTGGGCGGTCGGCGTGACGTATCTGCGCAGCAAGAAGGCGCGCATGGAGGAATCCGACTTCAGCGCGTCGGCCTACGACAAGGTCTATGACGCGCCGCGTCCGGAGCTGTTCTTCAAGTCAATGCCGGAGAAAGTTGTCGGGCCCGGAGACGCGGTGGGCATCCGCAGCGACGCGACGTGGAACGTGCCGGAGCCGGAGCTGGCGTTCGTCATCAATTCACGCGGCCACATCGTCGGCTACACGATTGGCAATGACATGAGCTCGCGCGACATCGAGGGCGAGAACCTGCTCTACCTGCCGCAGGCGAAAATCTACGACCGCTCGTGCGCGCTCGGGCCGTTCGTGACGGTGGGCGCGACGGAGGCGGAGGCGCGTACGTGGAAGATCGAGATCGGCATTGAGCGCGCGGGCGCAGCGGTGTTCAGCGGCGAGACATCCGTCGGGCAGATCAAGCGGACGTTCGCGGAGCTGGTGGAGTATTTGTTCCGCAGCCAGAAGTTCCCGCATGGCGCGGTGTTGTTCACCGGCACGGGCATCGTGCCGCCGGACGGCTTCACGCTGGCCGCGCAGGACGTGGTGAAGATCGGGATCAGCGGCATCGGGCGGCTGGAGAATCCAGTGGCCGTGGTGTGACGGAAGCCAGCGTCCGAGCACGCTCAGATCGCGAGCATGCTTTCTGACCGTGGCGGGGAGGGCGGCCACCTGTCTTCAACCACCTTGAAAGAATCCCTGCGCTATTCACTCAGCGCAGCCGGAGCGTTGCAAAATCTCCTTCACCTCAGCCCGCGTCCTCCATAATCTCAGCTCCCTTATGAGTTCAAAGAATTTCAATCTTGCCGCACTCGCCGGCGACGGCATCGGCTCTGAAGTCATGCGCGAGGCCATCAAAGTCCTGCGCGCCATCGAAAAGCGGTTTCCCCTCCAGTTCAACATCACCGAAGCGCCCGTCGGCTGGGCCGGCATTGATGCGGCTGGCAAGGCTCTGCCGGACACCACGCTCGAGCTCTGCCGCAAGTCAGACTCCATCCTGTTCGGCTCCGTCGGCCTGCCGGATCGCGACCCGACGATCCCGAAGGAAGAACGGCCCGAGCGCGCCGCGCTTCTCCGGCTGCGCAAGGAGTTTGGTCTGTTCGCGAACCTGCGCCCCGTCAAACTGCACAAGCAGCTCGCCCACGCCTGCCCGCTGAACCTGGATCGTCAGGCCGGCGGCATCGACATCCTCGTTGTGCGCGAACTGACCGGTGGAATGTATTTCGGACAACCGAAGAAGACCGAGGAAATCGTCATCGCCGACCGGCAGGACGGGAACCTCCATCCCGTGCTGCGCGCCATCGACACGATGGTTTACACCACGCCCGAGATCGAGCGCATCGCCCACGTCGCCTTCAAGGCCGCGCAGCTCCGCCGAAAAAAAGTCACCAGCATCGACAAGGCAAACGTGCTCGAGAACGGCGTGCTCTGGCGCGACGTGGTCACCAGGGTGAGCAAGGAATATCCGGACGTGACGGTAGAACACATGTTCGTGGACAACGGCGCGATGCAACTGATGCTCAAGCCGACGCAGTTCGACGTGATGCTTTGCGAAAACATGTTCGGCGACATCCTCAGCGATGAAGCCGCCGCCCTCGCCGGTTCACTCGGCATGCTGCCCAGCGCCAGCCTGGGCGCCACCAACGGCGATCAAACCTTCGGCTTCTACGAACCCGCCGGCGGCACCGCCCCTGATATCGCCGGGAAGAACCTCGCGAATCCGATTGCCCAGATTCTCTCCGTCGCGCTCATGCTCCGCTACAGCTTCGGCCAGAACGACGCCGCGAACGCCATCGACGACGCAGTGAGCAAGGCCATCGCCTCCGGCCTGCGCACTGGCGACATCTTCAATCCCGCTGATCCCGCTGCGAAGAAGATCGGGACACGCGAGATGGGCGACGCGATCGCGGCAGGGATTTAAAAGGTAGGGGCTGCCGCGCTGCGGCAGCCCCGCCCGCGAATCAGCGGGCGGAAACGCCAAGGGGCTTTCACGCGTGCCAACCAGTTCACCGCGCTCCGCTGATTCGCGGCGCGGGTCAGGCGCAGCGCGCCTGACCCTACCCGCCTAAGCGAGCGCTTCGATCAAGTGGCGAAGTTCCTCATCCACCAATGACGGATCGCGCAGCGTCTGCGCGATCTCGGTGCGCACCGCGTCGCGGAAACGTTTGCGCAGGCGATGAATCACCACCTTCACCGCACCTTCGCTCAAGCTGAGCTGCCGGGCGGCATCGGCTTGAGACATGGAAGGCGCTTCGCCCATGAGCCAGGGCTTGAGCGTCTCGAACTGGTCGGCCTTGCCGGCGGCGGTGAACTCCTTCAGCAACACCTCCAGCCCGCGCGCCATGACGGCGAGCGCCCATTCACGGTCGAAACCAGCGTCGGGCGAAGCGGCGGAAGCATCAGCCAACTGCGGTGTCGGCGCGTCGTCGTCTGCTGAGGTAGCGTCGAGTGATTCGGGCGTCACGCCGCCGCCGCGCTTGAGGCGCTGCTCGTGCTTGCGCTGGTCGGCGAGGAAGTGTTTCAACGCGCCGAGAAGATAGGAACGGAAACGTCCGCGCTCCGGGTCCGCTTGGTCGAAGCCGCCGTCGCCGAGGATGCGCGCGAAGAATTCCTGCGTCAGCTCGCGCGCCGCGTCCTCATCGCGTCCCTCGCGCTGGAGGAAGCGGAGCACGGGCTGGTAGTAGCCTTCACAGAGTTCACCGAGCGCGACGCGCGCCTCTGGCGTTTCGCCCCGCGCGCGAAGGATGAGCGTCCAGCGTGTCGCGGCGAAGGCGGGCATTC
>CAMCCU010000258.1 GCA_945872975.1 Pedosphaera parvula Ellin514 | reverse complement strand
ATCGTCGTCACCGTCGCGGGGTCGTAGTTCACGTTATTGGCCGCGAGCGCTGCGGCCTTGGCATCCAGAATTGGATTCATGAAAGTGCTGTTCACGGGGCCGTTCACCAGATCCTGGTAGGCTCTCCAGTAGGCGCGAAGAATCGCCGGATTGGCCCACATGGCAGCAACTCTCGGATCAGTGGTGGCAAAAAGGTTGTCCGTGGTCGCCGAATCCCCGCCGACGCCAACCGTGAAGTCGATATCCCACGTCCATTGGTGGAACTTGCCGTTCTGCCCCTTGTAGGTATAGGCGTTCTTGCCCCGATTAAATCCGTAGGAGTCCCAGTTTCCAACGGCGTGCTGGCAGGCGAAGATGCGCATCCATTGCTCGTAATCAACGATGCTTTCGACTGCGGACAAATTAATAGGGGCTGTAGGAGCACTGCCTGCCGGGCTGACCAAATCGAGAAGGTCAATCAAATCGTCAGAATTGATAGCAGACTCGCCTGCCCCACGGGAGCGCAGACGCCACATGAAACGATAGGGTGCCATGTTGAGGACCGTCGTCCCATTGATGAGGTTCGTCCGGCGCTGGAGGTCGGCATCGTTGTTGGATTTGAAGTCGTCCCCGTTATCCGGGAACTCAAACCAGTCCTCGATCTTCAGGAGGGTGCCATCGGTATCATCCGGAAACCACTGGGCAATGCCATCGCCGTTGGGTTGCTGTGAGTCTTCAAAAATAAAATTGCCGGGACGATTGGACGTGGTGCTGCGGTGGCTGCCATTCACGAAGACATGGACGTAGCGACGGTAGTTGTATTGCACCCCGATCTCTTTGAAGATTTGATAGGAGGTCTGCTCCGTCTGGGCGCTGGTGTCGCTGGTCTCGGCGCCACCGGGATTGCCTGGATTATTCCAGACCAAATCGGTGACACCCAGGAAACGATCATCCACTGGCATTTCGATGTCGTAATCACAACGCAGGTTGCCGGCCGGACCCACATCCATCTGACCGCGATGCCATGGACTGCCCGCGAAAGAAGGCCGCATGTTGTAGATCACCCGGTAGTTGTTATAGACGAAGGTGCCGTCCAGCACTGAGTTGTTTAACTTTGGACGCCGAGTGGTCCATCGGCTCGTGTTCGTGTTATTAAGCCATAGCCGATAAGTGCCGAAGCTGCCTGGCATCTGCCGGTCACCCCACCGAATCATGCACTCGCGACTGTGCGCGTCGAATGGGAATATCCGGGTCATCGGGGCAATCGGGAAAAGCTCCTGCGGAAAGGTGTTCACCGCGCCCAGGCTGTCGGTTCCCGCAACATAGAAGGCCACCGTCGCACCGGTATTCTGGGCTGGAATCGTTGCGCTATAGAGACCGTCACCCGCCACGCTGTCACCAGCGGTCCCATTGTCCACCATCGGCACAGTGCTGAAAGCCACCGCTGGCTCCACCCGATACTTCAGCGCCAGGGAGAACACAGTGCCAGGGTCAGAAGCCCGGGCCGTCACGACGACCGCCTCGCTGGCCGCAGGGAGAATCGGCGTATGCACCACGTCGTAAATCGCCGGGCCGGCATTCGGTACCGCACGGCTGTTGATGGCACCGGGGGTGCCAAGGTTCGGCTGCATCTGCAATTGTCCGCCCACTTCCAATCCGCCACCGTCAAGCCGGAGCAGCAGTTCCGGCCAGCCCCGCACCCACTTGGCGCGGCAGCGCAAAAGGACATTGGTCATGGCGACGCCGGTCAACACCGGGGAGCGAACACGGTTGCCTCCGTTGTCACCGCGCGAGGCGGCCCGAAGGTGCAGGCTCGAGGCCGAGGTAAAACCGGCGTTCTCAATCGTCGAATGATCATGAGAGCCCTGAGGAGTCCACCCCGTCAGGCCAGTCTCGAAGCTGAAGTTGTTGCCAATCAAATTGGCTCCACCAAAATTTCTCACCTCAACGTCATCCACCAGACATTCGCCGATGCCCAGCAGGAAGAGTTGCAAGTTGTCGTTGATCGGAGCGCCAAGCGTTTCGCCGATGTTTCCTCTGACCTCGATGGTGGTCCAGATGCCCTTGGCAGTCTCGTCGCTGTCAGCCCAGTTGGCTGGCTGGCGGTTGTCACTGCGCGGATCTTTCAATTCCAGACTGCTGCCGCCACCGGCGGCCCAGTTGCCCCAGCGACCGCCATCGCGGTAGCTGACTTCATTGACAACGATGTAGCTGGCGTTGGTGACCAGGACATTGTTGTTCGTGCTCACGTTGTAATCCGGGAACGCCAAGGCAATGCGCTCACCTCCATTGGCGAGAGTGCCGCTGTAATCTCCAAGCGTGTTAGTCGTATTGAGATTGGAATAATTGGTCTGCAACCGGGACACGTTCCTGGCGATCACCAGATAGCCGTTGCTGGCGATCACGGTGTTGTGGGGGATGGTGAAATTGATTCCAGCCACGAACCGCCAATTGCCCACGTTCACGGCTGAGGCACCGCGATTGTATAGCTCCACGTATTCATCGTCGCTGTCGCCGGTGATGGGGCTGAACATGATCTCGTTGATGACAATGCTGTCGTTGCGCTGACCGCTATTGGGCGCCCCGGCCGTCAACCCTGCCATGCGGTACCACGACGGACCGCCATCAGGATAGCGTCCGGTCGAAACGCCGTTTTCCTGCGGGCCGAAGTCCAGCGCGTCGATCACACGGTTTCTATTCGAGTTCACAAGGAAAATGCGTTCACCGCCAGAACTGAGCGCAAAGCCAGTGGTGTTTGTGCTCACGGTAAACGAGACAAAACCGCGAGCAGGGATGCTGGTCCCGTTGGGAATGCGAAACTTGTTCGTGCTCCCCTCGTCCGTCAGATACGCACCCGACAGGTCGAGGATTTGATTACTGTGGTTGTAAAGCTCGACGAAATCTTCCTGTGGATCGTCGGTATGGGCCAGGAATTCATTGATCACCACCGGACTGAGCGGATCCGAGCTGAATGGCTCAGCCCGCCCGGGTGATCCGTCAATGGTGTCGCTCGCATCCCACGCCTTCACGTCACCCTCGCCGTAAGACGCCCGAGCCAGGACCAAAGAGTGTCCGACGCCATCCGCTGCGATCGGCCAGGGTGAACCGCCCTGATAATTAACCTCCAGCAGCACCGCTCCCGCCGGATTGCGCAACCGCACGCGTCCGGAACCACCGGGCAGCCCGTTGGTCGAGATGCCGTTGTTGCCAACCCCGTCCCACGGGCCCAACACCCCAGAAATCCCGTAGTGGCTCTGCACGAAACCCCGATCCCGAGCGATGACCAGAAAGGTTCCGGGCTGCATCACCGTGTTCGGCGGAAAAGTATACTCAATCGCTCCCGAGAGACGGTAGTTACCGATGTCCTCAAAGTAAGATTGCGAGTTGAAGATTTCGATGAACTCCAGGCTGTTGTTGGTGAAGTTCCCCACCGTGCGCGGATGATACATCACTTCAGAAATAACCAGGCCCGTCCTGCGGCTCGATGGCCCCAGCGGCTCTTTCGACAGCGTCTGGCTCATGACGGCGGGAGTGCCAGTGATATTTTCGAATCCCCGGAACTGCGCCGTAACCGACTGATTGATCGCCCGGCTCGTGACCGCCATACCCACCAGCATCGGACCCGCTGGCGGGGTCGGCAGAGTGAGTGTGCCAAGCTGCAACCAGCTATTGCCATCTACTCCCGCATAACCTGTGAAAGCATTGCCTGTCCGCTTGAGGCGCAACCAGGTGTTCGGGTAAGTGGCAGGGAAGGAGCCCGCGTTGGTCGATTGTCCGGCGGTGAACGTGCGGTATTGGAAGAAGTCCCCGCTGACGTTCGGCGTCGCAAACGCCCCGGCGTAGCGACTGCCGCCGCTCAGATTTTCCCGCGCCACCAGACCCGCCTTGGCCCAAATGTCGGAGAACGAGAGGGATTCCACCCGCACCTTTACGTCGAAATCACCGGCATAGGACTGGTAGTTAAAATGAAATTGATCATTGGTCCCGCCAATGTCGCTACCTGCACCACTAACGGTAAAGCCACCAGCTGCGAGAGCTGTGGAGCCAGCGAGCGCGGGGCTTCCAACATCGGCGGCGGTGAATTGGGCTTCCACCCGGGCCAGGCCGGCTGCCAGCAAAAGCGCGGCGATACAGGTAAGTTTTGAGGTAATGCTTTTCATTCGGTTATTCTCCATGGGTTGTTCACATCCGACTGCTCACGTTCCTGTCACGATTCCAATTGATGATGCCGCTTGCTGTTGTGCTTCCACCCACGAAATCACAGACGAGAATCTGTTAACCCGGGGATGAACAATCCAAAACGCTTCGCTGGGGGTGCGAAGCGTGAACATACGACGCGATACGACAAGCTGCATGGGTTGTTGGTTGGATACATTCCCAAATATGTTACAAAAATGCAACGACAGAAGTGTCCTCGACGCAGGAATCATTCGCCAGCCCACATTTGCGAGCAGCGGCGGGGCCTCGGACCACCGATACTTTTCCACAAATGGTTTCCCGTTTACTTCGAACCACCCGCGTGGTTACGCTGCGCCCATGTCTGAGTTTGCTGATTATGTAGATCACGGTGCGTCCCTTGTGACCCCCCGTGTAGTCGAAAACGTCCTGCGCCAGCTCCCTCTTTGGAAGGTCGAGTTCACGCAGATCAACGCCCCCAAGTTCCCGCATCTCGTGGACCAGCTCGAGTTTCTGGCGGACGCCGTTGAAGACTACGCTGAAGGCGCCTACAAAGATCTCCCCTACTACGCCGTCGCCCAGGCCCTCTTCGCCCTGACCTACGCCCACAAGAAGGTCGATGTCATCCCGGACCTCATTCCCAATCTCGGCCGCGCCGATGACTCCAGCGTCGTCCGCGCCGTGCTGATTAAGAACGAGAGGGCTTTCGCGAAGTATGCCGAAGCGATGGGCTTCAGCTGGTCCAAGATCACCAGCAAGGCGTAGACTGCGTCTCACCGGCGCGATCCATGCCTGTTCAAAAACAGCACCCGTCCCGCGCCTTGATTCCAGCACTGGCGATCCTGCTTTGCGCGCTGCTAACCGGTTGCGCCACCACGCACCTCACGGTCGCGCCGCTGCCGGAAACGCAGCCCTTCGCCAAAGAGATCAACGCCTTCACCGCTGCAGACGCCACGAATCCCCCGCCCCGCTCCGCGATTCTCTTCGTCGGCAGCTCCAGCATCCGCCTCTGGAAAACCCTCGCCCAAGACTTCCCCGATCTTCGCGTCGTCAATCGCGGCTTCGGCGGCTCGCAGATCATCGACTCCGTCAACTACGCCGACCGCGTCGTCCTCCCCTACAAACCGCGCCACATCGTCCTCTACGCCGGCGGCAACGACATCAACGCCAAGAAATCTCCGCAGCAAGTCTTCGCAGACTTTCAGGCATTCGTCGCCAAGGTTCATTCTGAACTGCCGCGCACAAAAATCTCCTACATCTCCATCGCTCCGAACCCCGCGCGCTGGACGCAAGTGGACAAGGTTCGCGAAGCCAACCGGCTCATCGAGGAATACACGCGACACGACAGCCGCCTCGGCTTCATCAACGTCTTCCAGCACATGCTCGGCTCCAATGGCCAGCCGCTGCCCGACATCTACATCGCCGACCGGCTTCACATGAACCCCAAAGGCTACGAGCTCTGGAAGGGCATCGTCGGCCCGCATCTGCGCCGCTGAATTACCAACTCCTCGCGGAGCATCTCCTCCCAAAAAATACTGGCTTTGCAAGCGGGTCTGAATTCACTAACGTCCCGCCCTCGCTGGTTTGGAAGTTAGGCAACCCAACAACCCCCGGCGGAAACTGTTCAGGCTACTCAATGGCACTCATAGTTCAGAAATACGGCGGCACGTCGGTCGGCAACCCCGACCGCATCAAGAACGTCGCCTCACGCGTCGCCCAGCACCGCGCCAAGGGCGACCAGATCGTCGTCGTCGTCTCCGCCATGAGCGGCGTCACCGACGGCCTTATCAAGCTCGCCAAGGAAATCATGCCCCTGCCCTCCGAGCGCGAGATGGACATGCTCCTCTCCACCGGTGAACAGACCACCATCGCCCTCACCGCGATGGCGCTCCACGCCTTGAACGTCCCCGCCGCCTCGCTCACCGGAGCCCAGGCCGGCATCGTCACCGACGGCGGCCACACCAAGGCCAAGATCGCCAACATCACGCCGAACGAAGTTCATAAACTTCTCAACGCCGGCAACGTCGTCATCGTCGCGGGCTTCCAGGGCATGACCGCTGAAGGCCAGATCACCACGCTCGGTCGTGGCGGCTCCGACCTCACCGCCATCGCCCTCGCCGCCGCGCTGAAGGCCGACCTTTGCCAGATTTACACCGATGTCGATGGCGTCTATACCACCGACCCCCGCATCGTCCCCAACGCGAAGAAGCTCGCCGAGATTTCCTACGACGAGATGCTCGAGCTCGCCAGCCTCGGCGCGAAAGTCATGCAAAGCCGCAGCGTCGAGTTCGCCAAGAAATTCGGCGTCGTGTTCGAAGTCCGCTCCAGCCTCAACGACAACCCCGGAACCCTCGTGAAAGAAGAAACCGCCAACATGGAAAGCGTCGTCATCCGCGGCGTCGCGCTCGATAAAAACCAGGCCAAGATCACCCTCGCCCACGTCCCCGATAAACCCGGCGTGGCCGCGCGCATCTTCAAGGCCATCGGCGAAGCCTCCATCAACGTGGACATGATCGTCCAGACCGCCAGCCACGGAGCCAGCGGCGCCACGGACATCAGCTTCACCACCGACAAGGCGGACCTCCTCAAGACCCGCAAAGTCCTCGAAGCCATCCAGGGCGAAGTCGGCTTCAAGGAAGCCATCGCAGACGAGAAGATCGGGAAGCTCTCCATTGTCGGCGTCGGCATGAGAAGCCACACCGGCGTTGCGGCGAAGATGTTCGAAACCCTCGCCCATGCCGGCATCAACATCGACATGATCTCCACCAGCGAGATCAAGATCAGCGTCGTCATCAACCTGGACAAAGGTGAAGCCGCCGTGAAAGCCGTCCACGCCGCCTTCCTCGGCTGATCACTCCTGCATACCCGTCCCGAGTGCTGCTACATCTATGACCATGAAAACGAACCTGACATTTCTCCTCGTCGCGAGCCTGATGGCTTCCGCTGCGTCCGTTTCCGCCGCAGAACCCACCGCGCTGGAGTTGATCCGCGAAGGCAACCGCTACGTCGGAGAACAATTCAAGGACAAGGTCGTCCTCATCCGCTCCGAAAAATCAGTGGCGACGCTCACCCCGCAATCCTGGTTGCTCAACTACCGCAGTGAGTTCACCTCGCTCAAGGGCATCGAGGTCAAATTCGTCGGCGGCAAGATGGCGGACGTGGACACCTCCATGAAGGGCGGGCGACCGTTCGAACTCAGCCGCATCAAGGTGGATTCGGACAAGGCCCTCAACGTGGCCACCAACGAACCCATCCTCAAAAACCTCACCCTGCGCTCTTCCAAGATGTCGCTCGAGCGGATCGGAGACGCCAATCTGCCGGCGTGGCGCGTTCAGTTGTGGGCGGCCAAGCTCAAGAACCCCACCGACTCCGTCGCCATCGGCGAGATCCTGATCTCAACCGAGGACGGCACCGTGTTGAAGAACGACCTGAAGATCTCCAAGGTCGATTGACCCGCTCGCACCGGGACTGAAGGAGCATCGGAGAAGGGTTTAGAGCCGTTTTCAAAACCTCGTAGCAGCCGAGGTGACGAGGCTCAACCATTCAGAAGATCAGAGCCTCCTTACGTCGGCTGCTACGGTTTTGAAAGAGCCCGCAGGCATGGCACAACCAAGGAACGTCGAGATTGCAGAATAGTCCGTGATCCGATAGCCTTTCGGCCATGAGCTTCA
>CAMCCU010000257.1 GCA_945872975.1 Pedosphaera parvula Ellin514 | reverse complement strand
CCGTAAGCGATCAGATAGACGTGGAAATGTTGCCCGGCCAGGTAGCCTCGACGACGTAGCACGGCGAAGCTGATCAGCATCACGGCGTTGAAAAGGATCTCGACCGGAACGGCTGGCCATCGTTCCAAGCCCTTCGCATCGCGCACCGTAAACCAAGCCGGCTCACACGCGCTTCCGAGGCAGCAGCCATGCAACCAGCAACCCACGCGACCGAGAATAATTCCGAGCGGCGCGATCATCGCGAACCAATCGCCGGTGACAGAACGGTAACCGACCCAACGCTTCGCCAACTCCACGCTCGCGTAGCCACCGAGCAGCGCGCCGAGAATGGATTTCCCGGTGGCGAGTCGCAGCCACATGTCCGGCTGGCCGATATCCCGCCAACCCTCCGCCGCGAGATACGCGAGCTTCGCGCCGAGGAACGCACCAACCAACGCCGCGATATAAACGATGAGCAGCCGATCATCGCGCCGCGCAATGCGCATCCAGAAGAATGCGCTGACCGCGATGCCGGCGAGCATCAGCCAGCCGTAGGGGGAAGAGGTCATGGCGGGACGAGCCTCTGATAGTCTTTCATAACCCGGAGCATCCAACGGTCAGCCCAACCACGCAGTTCAACGAAAAGAAGGAAGCCGTACAGAGGAGAATAGCTTGACGGCTACCAGAGAATAAACCCCACGCTCCGGAAATGGAGCACACCACGTTAATCGTCATGAACATGGGCATCCCGAACAAGAACACCATTTCAAGCAGCGTCGGGGCAAACCCGAGCAACATAAACATGGCGTTCGACAGACCGGGTACCGCTGGTTTTTGTTCGTTGCTCATCTCATGGGCGGAACCGGCGCATTCGCGAACCCCGAGTAATACCGGCAGAACGAATCGAGCTGGCCGTCGGGCCGGATGACGTGGGTGCAGCAGCGATCGATGCGGTCCTGGTCCCACGTCCACGCGTCCATAAACGGCTTCACCATCAGGCGAAACGTCATCGAGGCTTTCACCTCCAGCGTCTTGAGCAAGTCGCCAAGCGGCTCGTTCTCGCAACCGCACCGCGCCAGATCCTCGACCGTGTAATGCACCTTGTTCTGGAGAAACCCTTGCAGCCGCCGGAAGTCCACGAAGTCGCTGATGGAATACGTGTGTCCACCGTGGCGGATGAGATAGCCGATGGTCGCGCAGTTCGGATCGCCGCACGGGAGCGGCGTGAAATCATCGAAGCGCAGTTGCCCGCCGGACTGCCCGACCGCCGCGAGCAGAATGTCGGCGGTGTTCAATCGTATTGGATTCGTAGCAGCCGACGTGAGGAGGCTCTGAACTTTTGATTCCCCGTTCCCCGTTCTGCGCTCCGCGTTTCCCAGTTGAGACGGAGTGCGTCCGCTCCCGAACACCGGCTGGAAGGCGATGCCGTGGACGTGCGGATACTTCAGCCCGAACGCAATCGCGTCCCAGAGATGCGGGAGATTGTCGGGCGTCACCGTCATTGCGAGCGTGACGGGCACATTCACTTCGCCACAGCGCTCGATGGCCCGGAGCCGCGTCGCCCGCAGGTCCGCGCCGCGCAAGTCGTGCTGTCCCGCCGCCTGCACGCCGTCGAACTGGAGGTAGAGTTGCAACCCGCCACGCGCGAAAAGCTGGCCGAGCTTCGCCGCAAATTCCGGCTCGTTCGCGATGCGCACGCCGTTCGTATTGAGCAGGAGATAATCAATCTTGTCGTGGTCGCGCGCCCATTCGAGCAGCTCGAAGAACTGCGGATGCAACGTCGGCTCTCCACCGGAGAGCTGGAGAATCTCGATGCCGCCCTTGCGATCAATGACGCCTTGGATGCGCTGCTTCAGTTCGTCGAGCGGCACGGCGTCCACCTTCGCACCGGTGCCAACGGGCGAATCCGCGTAGCAGGTGGGGCACGCGAGATTGCAGGAGCGCACGATCTCGATGAGCGCGAGACAGGTGGCGAGCGTTTCAAACGGCGCATCCGCATGGCCGGCCGCGTTGCGACCGAGCGTGCCGACGGCGGTGCCGTCCGAAGCGCAGCACGCCGCACCACCCGATGATGAACCGCCGCAACAGCCGGCTTCGTTCTCGGGGTTGCCCTTGGCCAGCCAGTAGAAGCGCGCGTCTGACGCGATGCAGACGGAGGCTTCGCCGTGCGTGGCGCAGGTGCGTTTGAGGAAGACCTTTGCCGGACGACTGCCCGTGCGCCAAACCTCCGCCGGACACGCCGCATGACAGATCGGACACCGGCTGGTGGTGCGTTTGAGCAGGGTGTCGGGTGTGACCGAAAACAGACCGATGTTTTGACTGGTGAGATTCATCGAACGATCATTTGTGAAAAAGTGACAAGGCAGCCAGCGAAGCCGATGACGACGTAGAGGAACAAGATTCCAATCGCGAACCCGACGATCTGGACAATCGCTTCCTTAGTATTCTGTGCAGTGTTCTTCAACCGCTTAAGGCAATAGCCCGATCCCAAAGCTCCCAGCACCAGCACTCCGAGCACTCCGAGTGCGGCAAAATCCCGTACGGCAGCGACTCCTTTCGTGCCGGCAATGAATGCAGGCAGCCAATCGCCAGCCGATGCCGAACCAAACCCGGTGAGCAGCATGGCGACGGGTGTGAGGAGGAAGATCAGCCAGAAACTAATCCGCCAGCGACGGCGATCAGCAAGGTCATCCGCATCCATTGACGGAGGCGCAATTTCATCGAGGTGTTCCGTGGATGGCTCCAATCCCCGTCCGCAGCCCGAGCAGTAAGTCAGGCCGGCGCTCTTGTCACGGCTCACATCTGCTCCGCAGCGGGCGCAGGTGATGGGATGTTCCTCCATGTTCGTGGACAGGATTAAGCTCAATGAAAGCTCACCGACGCGCCGCCCAGAGTGCAACCCGCACAACACAGCGCGAAGGACACCACCGTGAATACCACCGACAGGATCAGGCCGATCAGGAACTTTCCGGGAATTGTCCGGCATTGCCGGAACGCGAGCCAGAAGCCGCAATACAACCCCGCGACACCGGAACCCGCGAAGGTGAATATCGGCCAGAGGTCTTTCGACTTGGCTGCGAGCAGGGTGAGCAGTGCCGGAGCCATCAACACGGCGAAGAAGATCCACCATCCACCGCGAGCTTTGCCCTGGCCGGCGGAGGAAGCATCGGAAGTAACCGGCGGCGGATCGTGTTGGTCGCTCATAGTTTCAAAGGTTAGACCGGGCTGGCCGCCTTCCGTTTGGTTTTCAGCGCGAGCCAGAGCCAGAGCACGGCGGCGACGCCGAGCGCGGCGGGCAGGATCATCACTGCCTGTTGCAGGCTGCCCCAGTGGTCGGAGAGATGCCCGACGATCTCCGAGGACCACAGGTCACCGAAGAGATGGATGCAGAAGATGGACATCGCCATCGCGCTGGCGCGGAGGTTCGCCGGCACCGTTTCCAGGATGAGCGTGTTCACCGGGCCGGTGCCGAGGAAGATGAAGAACATCGCCGCCGCGAGACAGCACATGGATAGCGTCTTGTCGCCCGCCATGAAGGCGACGGCGGCGGTCGGCGCGGCGAGCAGCACGGAGAGCGAAAGCATCCAGGCGTAGCCGGCCGGGTTGCGCTTCTGCCACGCGGTCGCGGTGAATCCACCAACGAGCGTGCCGAGCAGTCCCGCCACGACGAGCACCGCGCCAAAGAAGGTGGCGGCGGATTCATTCGCCACGCCGTGGACGCGATGAAGGAAGGTCGGCCCCCAGACGCCGAACGCGCCGAGCGCAAACGTGTAGGCCGTGTAGCCCCAGACGACGAGGTTGTAGTCCGCGAGGCGGAAGAGCTTGAAGACATCGCGCGGCTTCGGCTTTTCCGCAGCGGTGCCTTCGGTCTGGCCGCGCTTCGGTTCGCGGAAAGGTAGGAGCACGAGGGCGAGGGCGAGTCCGGGCAGGCCCGCCCAGATGAAGGCGTGTCGCCAGCCGACATGCGCGGCGACTTGTCCGCCGATGATGTTGCCGAGCGCCGCGCCGACCGGAATGGCGACGTAGAAAATGGTCAGGGCGTTGTTGCGGCGTTCCGTCGGGTAGGAGTCGGAGATCAAGCTGGGGCTGATGGTCGCGTAGCTGGCTTCACCGACGCCGACGAGGACGCGATAGGCCAGCAGCCACGCGAAGCTGGTGGCGTAGCCGGTGAGGACGGTGCCGAGGCTCCAGATGAAGATGCCGGCGGCGATGAGCCATTTGCGCGAGGCTCTGTCACCGAGGTAGCCGAAGATCGGCGAGGTGACGAAGTAGCCGAGCATGAAGATGGTGTTGATGCGGCCCAGCTCGCCATCTCCGACCTTGAACTCAGTGGCGATGGGCGTGAGGACGGCGGAGACGATGTAGCGGTCGAGGTAGTTGAAGAGGTTCAGCCCCGTGAGGATGAAGAGCGTCCAGAAGGGTGAGAGAGAGCGGTTCATAATGACCAAGGTCCAATGTCCAATGCCCAAGGAAATCCAAGGGGGCGAAGTTCGACGGACGCGGGTCGCGGAATGTTGGCGCACTCCGTTGGAGCGCCGGTCTCCGACCCGGCGTGGTGAGAGATTGGCCGGCCCTCACGACGGCCCTGTTGCTGAACCGCACAAGTCCACACGGGGTTTGGGGCAGCTTCCCGAATCCCAACGGGATTCCGTCGCGTAGCCCAGGGTTGCGAGGGACGAGCTACCCTGGGTGCGGCCAGCCAATGCCCCCCTACCCCAACGGGGTTGTAGCAAATGTTCGATGCGATGTGATGCAATCCACTTCGGGGATGATCGTCATTAAAGACCATCTCAGCAGGTAAACGTCTCGAGAACCTCGATATTGAAATTCACCCGGGATCACCCGGTGCTTTCTCTGGAGATTGGGGTCGCCAGTCCTTCCAAAGGCGCAAGTATGAATCAATAATCCCGCCCACTGGTCCATCGAGGTCGCTCAATCTCAGAAGCGGCCTATAGAATGCCACAAATCTGTCATTGCTGGCTCTGGTGGAGGTGCAAAACCGGAATGCAGGGCCAATGCTCAAGAAATACAAGAACAGGATAGAAAGCACGGCCACAAAGCTTCGCAGAATTACAGTTTTCACGACATGCCGAGCAATGTTCTCTTCCGTTCGATAGATTACGGTATCGGCTGAGTATACTTTGTTGATTTCGTGTTCCCGTTTTCATAAACTTCAGTGACTGTCACGGAAGGGCAACACTTGGACTTGTTCTTAAGCCAGTCGTTCACCATTGATTTGATTCCGTCATCCGTGTCCTTCACCGCCTTTGTCCAATCAGGGCCGTTAAATTTTGGTGAAACCACATCATCCCATACTCCTCCAGCAGAATCCGTCGGGCTGCCGTTTAGAATTGTTCCACCTTTGGCCGGTATCCCTTGATTTATCTCGCTCGCGTAGCATCCGATAAAACCGGCCCCTGCCGGACATCCGCCAAGTTTGCTTGTTGGGAAATAGAATCTCGGCCAGCCCTTCCTATTCCCATGTCCGATGTGGCGCACGATCTCGCATTTACCGACCTCAATGACGAATCCATCAGACATCTTAGTTACCTCCGCCAAACCAAAGAGGTCGATTGCAGACACCGGATTGTTGCTCACAAAGGCGTGCAGATTAATGCCTCCCTCCTCCTCGATAGGGTCGCGATTGATCCACCTTCCAAGATTAGCATCGTAGAACGCTGTGGCGGATTGCGCGAATGCCAGCACTGCGAACAGCAGTGCCATCATAGTTGTTCCATTCCTTGTTTTCATGTAATTTATTTCACTTCTTCAGGAACGGCATCGCCCATTCGCCTTTTGTGGCTTTCTCCTTCAATTTCACAACTTGCTCGATTGAAAGATTGTTCGTTGAAGTACGGAGGCTGCCGATTTTTTGGAAGACTGACTCCGTCTTTCCCATCCGGTAGCAATCAAGGTAATAGAAACCTGATAGGTCTTCGCGAAAGACATACTTCTCGTCCGGTTTTCGCTTCTCGAATGTCTTTATGAAGTCCGGCCCAGTAGCTTCAACGCCATCCGAACGACAACCCATCAGAACAAGGAAAGCAGGTAAGAGGGAATACTTCGCAAATAGTTGCTGGAGTCTCATAGCCCTATCGCGTTGTCCCTAAGCCGAAGCCCAGCCCGTATGTCGAATCATCACTCGACCTTCCGAAGCCTCCTCTGCCGGCG
The DNA here is from genome assembly GCA_945872975.1 of Pedosphaera parvula Ellin514. GTDB lineage: Bacteria > Verrucomicrobiota > Verrucomicrobiia > Limisphaerales > JADJPG01 > JADJPG01. The sequence goes on along the minus strand of CAMCCU010000257.1, from coordinate 1,678 downwards.
CGCGGCTTATTAGTTTTCTTCCCTTTTTCTAAACAACAGTCGCCTGCCACATCCTTGCTTTGTATTCTGCAGTTGTTGAAGAGCGGATTGAACTTAGGTGTTCCTGGAACATTCTTGGCTTTTTCTTTGATACAATCCTGTATCTGTTGACAGGTTGCGGCACTACACGGTGTGCCATCAGGCAAGTTTCCGTTGTTCTTCCGTTTGGTGTCCCACTCATAGTAGTTGTTGGGATCATTCGGGTCAGGTCGTCCTGCCGCCCCAGCATACTGATTTTCATCAATCCACTGTCCGGGAGGATAAAAGCCGGTGTTATTTCCGCCCTCGGAGATCCACTGATGTCCACCGCCGCCGGGATAGCGCCTGAAGGTAGCTCCACATTCCAAGCCGTAATAGTCCACCAAGTTGACGCTGTCATTGAGCACAAATGTGTAGAGGTTGACTCCGCCTTCCTCCCCGATCGGATCGCGATTGATCCACCTTCCAAGATTGGCATCGTAAAACGCCGAGGAGGACTGTGCGAACGCCAGCACCGCGAACAGCAGTGCCATCAGGGTTGTTCCTTTTCTTATTTTCATAACTCTCTTTTCACTGGCTTCGGATTTGGTTGAGGGGATTCGGGTCTTGTGGAATCGGAGATTGCATGCCCGGAATGTCCGGCTGTCGGACAACGACGCGCCGGGGATGCGGCCAGTTCGGGCGTTGTTCCGGTGGCAGATAGTCGAATGCCGACCGCTGTGGCTGCGCATGATCCCGTGCGCTGGCGAGTATCAATTGCTGGAGGCGGGATTCTGGCGAGTAACGCAAAGCCTGCTCGTGCATGGCCACCCCATCGTTCAGATGGCCCATCGCCATCAGGCAATGTCCGCGTAGTCCGAGAAATGCGGTCAGTTCATCTGTGGCCGACATGGATTTCAAATAACCAAACGTCTGCTCATCCTCGCGCGAGATCGGCATAGGCCATTGCCGGTAGTGGTTGTCGTCATACATGTTCATGCCGCGCCCGGTGGCGTCCACATTGAACCGGTCGCGCTGGCTTTCCCAGCGGACAAACAAATGGTTTTGTGTCGGCACCAGCTTGAGCGGATAGCCCAGGCGACGCCCGACAGCGACGTAAAGCACAGGCATGGAGGAACAGGTTCCTGTTCGCCGGTCATCAGCAATCAGTCCGTGGATGAAAATATCGCGTGAGTCCGCAAAGAAGGCTTCGTTCGGCTCGAAATCGCCCACTTCGCGGATGCGTTCAGGGTTGTAGCGCATGCCCAAATCTTCCTGAAGCGTCACCGCCATGAAGAGCATGCGGAAGTAACCTTCAGAATGATTGAACTCCTCCGGTTTGTCCCGGAAGCGGTAAAGATGACGCTTGGTCTCAAACTCAACGTGCTTGGCAATCCCGTCCAGTCGAGCGAAGTAATTCGTCAGGTCCAGACTTTCTGAACCGCGCAAATTCTCCGCGCAAAGCAGGTTCATCAGTGCGATGTCCACTCCTTCAAGCTCCTCCGGTTTCAAAGCGAGCAGTTCGCCCAGCGTGTGAGGTGTTTTCAAAGCAGGTATGGCGGGAGTGGAAGCATCCTTTGTCTGGGCGGTCGTGGCTTTAGGCAGCGTGGTTTGTAGAGCTGTGATTACGACCCCTGTAGCGAGCGCGACGACGACAGCGAAGACAAAAAGCTTCCCTCGC
>CAMCCU010000256.1 GCA_945872975.1 Pedosphaera parvula Ellin514 | reverse complement strand
TCGTCGTGGGCGTGATGGGCCTCGGTCGCGGCTTCGATCATGTGAAGGCGCTCCAGCAAATCTCCAACGTCGAAGTCGCCTACCTCTGTGACATCGATGAGGCACGCATTGCCCGCGCGCAGAAGTCCGCCTTCGCCACCGCTGAGAAGCAGCCCAAGGTCGTGAAGGACTTCCGGCGCGTCCTGGATGACAAAGGTGTGGACGCGCTCTTCATCGCCGCGCCGAACCACTGGCACGCGCCCGCGACCATTCTCGCCTGCTCGGCTGGCAAGCATGTCTATGTTGAGAAACCCGCTTCACACAACGGACGCGAGGGCGAGCTCATGGTCGCCGCCGCGCGGAAGTACAAACGCGTCGTCCAGATGGGCAATCAACGCCGCTCCTGGCCTGGCGTGATCGAGGCGGTCGAGAAGCTGCGCGCCGGAGTGATTGGCGAGGTGCGTTCCGCCCGCACGTGGTACACCAACGCGCGCACCTCCATCGGTCATGGCAAACCGATGCCCGTGCCTGCGAACATCGACTACGATCTCTGGCAAGGCCCGGCGCCAGAGCGGCCTTACTTGGACAATCTCGTTCACTACAACTGGCACTGGCGCTGGCACTGGGGCGGTGGCGAGATCGCCAATAACGGCCCGCACGCCTTCGATCTCGCCCGCTGGGGCATGGGTGTCGAATACCCGACCCGCGTCACCTGCAACGGCGGCCGTTATCACTTCAACGACGATCAGGAAACGCCAGACACCTCCATCGCCACCATTGATTTCGGCAACAAGTGCCTCGTCTGGGACGGCAGCAGTTGTCATCCGCGCAACAACGAGAATCTTCCTTTCGTGGCTTGGTACGGCGACAACGGCTCGCTCGCCAACTACGGCAATGGCTACAAGGTATTTGATCCGAAGGGCAAACAAGTTGGCGACGGCACCGGTCCTGGCGGCGACAAGAGTCATATCGAGAACTTCCTTCTATCCATCCGTGGCGACGCCAGGCCCAACTCTGAAATCGCCGTCGGCCAGACCAGCACTTTGCTCTGTCATCTCTCGAACATTGCCTACCGCACCGGCCACGCCATCCACTTCGATCCCGTTGCGCGAAAAATTATCGGTGACAAGGAAGCCGGCAAACTCTGGAGCCGGGACTATCGCCCTGGCTGGGAACCGAAGGTGTAGCACGATGGATCGCGTTCGCTGAGAGTCGGGGCCATGACCGCGCCTCCCTCAGTGGGCGGAGAGGGCAGGGGTGGAGGGCGAGCGCTTTCCAACGACAAGATCCCGATGTCCTGCGTTGCCGCCGTTTACTGCGACGAGCGAGAGCATCACGAACGAGTTCGACACGGATCTGACCGGCCGTTACTTCCGCGTGCGGGAGGCGCCGTAGCCGCCACGTCAATTCCCACCGGGAAGCGCGCGGCTAAACTCGGCGAGCGCATTGGCGAAGGCAGCGGGATCAAAGTCCGGGAGGGATTGCACCTGCTTGAAAAGCTCGTCCAGCTTCGCTTCGACTTTGTCGGGGGTCTTCGACTTTCCTTCCTTCACCACGCGGTCCAGAGCCAGGACCAGTCGCTCGGCCTGTCGCGCTTGCTGAAGAGCGGGTGTTGAAGTTTTTCGGAACGTGGACTCGGTGCCGACCAGAGCGCGCAAGGCGGCGCGGGACATGTCGCGGGTCCAATCCATTTCACCAGCACGACGAGCGAGTTCATCCGTCGCCTTGATCGCGGATTCAAAGTTTCCCTGGGCAGGCTCGCCGGAAATGCCGCTCAGCTTCGGTAGCGTCGAGTGCAAGCCATCCATCCGTTGCAACAGCCACAACAAAGCGCTCCAACGCGCGGCGAGCCGGGAGTCCGGATCGCGTTCACGCGACAACTGCCAGCTCATCTCGCGCAACGCCGCCACCTGCCCGACGAGCCACGCTTGCGCGCCGCTTGCATTGGTTCCCTCCCGCCAGTGCCTCGGCTGGGACGCGCTCTGGCCGTCGAGTTCAAAAGTCAGCTCCGGATGGCCGGCCTTGAGCAGCGGCGAATCGACGGTCTGATGACACGCCACGCACGTGTTGGCGCGCACGTAGAGGCTCTTCAGATCGCGAAGTCCGGCGGCGGTGCGATCGGCGTGACGCCAATCGGGTCTCGTGTGTGAGCGCAGCCAGTTCTCGGCGGGACCGTGGCAGCTCTCGCAGGAAACGCCTTCGCTCGTTTTGAAAGCTTCGCCTCGCCTCGCTGCTGGGACGAGCGCGAGCGGCGCGTGGCACGAAGTGCAACGGCTGTCTGTGGTCGGCGCCTTGATTCCGAGAGCGTCGCCGATCTGTTTGGAGCGCGCAGTGGTCAGAGTGGCGAAGGGTCGTTGGGAGTGAAAGTCCTTCAGCGACCAGACGTGGAACTGATTTTGGTTTTGCCCGCCGCCGCCGTGACAGCCGGAGCTGGCGCAGGACGTCGCGCCGAGAAACTTTGGGGAATCGTTGGTGGACGCGAGGGGTTCTGCGCCCAGTGTGACCGCCGCAAAGGCGATCCAAGTGGCGAGAAACACGGCACGAAAAAGGGACGCTTCGCAAGTAAGTGGTTTACGCCACACGCGCAATTTGCTACGGGACACCCAGTGCTAATGCAATCCCTATCTGATGCACTGCGCGCCGCAGTCGATGGCCGGGTGAGCTGGACCATCGGCGTGGTTCTCGCGGGAGCGTTGCTGCTCCAAATCGGCGTCGAGATCTTTCGCGGATTGCTCCGCGCCTTCTATGATCGCCGGCAGCAGCGCGCGACCATGGAGCGGCTGCGCTTGCAGGTGCAGGAAGCCAGGCTGCGCCAGAAGGACGCCGAGAAAGCCAGCCTGGTGTGGAATGGCTGCCGGAAATTTTCCGTCGTGAAGAAGACCTCCGAGTGCGAGGACGTCTTCGCCTTCTACCTCAAGCCGCATGACGGCAAGCCGATTCCCGCGTTCAAGCCCGGTCAGTATCTTACCTTCCAGCTCGACATCCCTGGACGCGACAAGCCGCTCGTCCGTTGCTATTCGCTCTCCGACAGCCCGCATCGCTCGGACTATTACCGCGTCACGATCAAGAAGGAGAAGGCGCCGGCAGATCGACCGGAGCTTCCGCCCGGCGCGGCCTCGAGCTTCTTCTCGGACACGATCAAGGAAGGCGACATCCTGAACGTCAAGGCGCCCACGGGACATTTCTTTTTGGACATGGCCCGCAGCAATCCTGTCGTGCTGATCGCGGGCGGCGTCGGCGTCACGCCCATGCTCAGCATGGCGAACGCGATTGCGGCCAGCGGCTCGAAACGCGAGGCGTGGTTCTTCTTCGGCGTGCGCAACGAACAGGAGCACATCCACAAGGCCGAGCTGGAGAAGCTCGCCGCTGAGAACGAGAACATCCACGTTCACATCTGCTACAGCCGGGCGAGTGCGAAAGCGCAGAAGGGTCGTGACTATCAGCACGAGGGCCGCGTCAGCATCGAGCTGCTCAAGCAGCTCCTGCCTTCGAGCAACTTCGAATACTATCTCTGCGGCAACGGCGCGTTCATGAAGAGCATCACGGACGGGCTCGAACTGTGGGGCGTGCCGGAGAAGGATGTTTACTTCGAGGCGTTCGGACCGGCGACGGTGAAGAAGAAAGCCACGCCCGCCACCGCGATCGAAGTGATGCAGCAGTCGAAGTTGCAAGTGACCTTCGCGCGTTCCGGCAAGACGCTCTCGTGGGCGCCATCCGCCGCGAACCTGCTCGAGTTCGCGCAGGCTCAAGGCGTGCGGATCGACTCCGGCTGTTGCGCGGGAAGCTGCGGCTCGTGTCTCGTCGCCATCAAGTCGGGTTCGGTGGACTACTTGAAGCCGCCGGATACGGAGCCGGAGCAGGGGACGTGTCTCACCTGCATCTGCCGGCCGAAGGGCGACCTGGTTCTCGACGCCTAAGCCGGATGAGAAGCCACGAATCATCACAAGCCACGCAGGCTGCTTCAGGCGAATCCGTGAACTTCGTGCCATTCCTAATCCGTGTTTATCCGTGTCCATCCGTGGTTAAACCAAATCCCTGATGCCACCCATGCCGCCAACCATCGAACGTCCACAGCGCTGGGACGTCGCCTTCGATTCGGAGATGACGGATGCCGCCGTGGGACGGTTGCTCGCCATTGCGCCGTTCTCGGCGATGGACGAGGCGAAGTTCTCCAAGCGCACGCCGCTCCGCGAGATCCTGCGCAACGACACCAGCATCCGGCTCTATCGCAAGGGCGAGATCATCGTGCGCCAGGGCGACTACGGCACCTCGGCTTTCTTAATCTTGTCCGGTGCGACGCGCGTCGTGCTCAAGCCGGACTTGCCGCTGTCGCTGCTCGGCCGTCAAGCGCCCGGCAAGAAGGGAATCTTCCGCACGCTCGCCCAGCTGTGGTCTTCGAATCGTCCGCCGGAGAGTTTTCGGCGCGCGCAGTTGGGGCATGGAGAAGGGCTGGGTGCGCGTCGCAACGAGAACGAAGAGGTCCATGTGTTCCTCCAGGATCTGCCGCGCGTGCTGGGCCAGCATCGGACGGAGCAGATGATCGCCGGCGATTTCTTCGGTGAGATTGCCGCGCTCAGCCGGATGCCGCGCACGTCCACCATCTTCGCCGACACCGACGAGGTGGAGCTCATCGAGATTCGCTGGCAGGGCTTGCGCGACTTGATGCGCTACGACCCGGCGCTGCAGCAGCACATCAACCGCATCTATCGCGAACGCGCGATGGCGTCCTTCCTCCGCGCCACGCCGATGTTCCGGCATCTCACCAAGGAACAGCTCGCGCAGGTGGCCGAGCAGGTTGAGTTCGCCACCTACGGCGACTACGACTGGTCGGGCGAATACAAGCGTCTTGCCAAGGCCGGCTCCGTGACGCCGGAGAAGGAGCCCGTGATCGTGCAGCAGGGCGATTATCCGAACGGCGTTGTTCTCGTGCGGGCCGGGTTCGCGCGCGTCAGCCAGAAGTTCGGCACCGGCGAGCGCACGCTCAACTACATCGGCGCCGGACACGTCTTCGGGTTCGACGAGATCGCGCACAACTGGCGTGAGCCTTCGGCGTCCGTCAGCTTCCAGTTCACCCTCCGCGCCATCGGCTACACGCACGTCATTGTCGTGCCGACCCACGTCATGGAGAAGATTGTCCTGCCTTCGCTCCCGCCGAAGGATCTGCCGGCATTGATCGCACCACGCGACGTTGAAATCGCTGCGCCCGCTCCTACGGAACTGGCGCGTGATCTGGTGGGCGCTGAGACGCTGGAGTTTCTCACCGAGAACCGTTTCTTCAACGGCACGGCTTCAATGGTGATCGATCTGGATCGTTGCACGCGCTGCGACGATTGCGTCCGCGCCTGTGCTTCCACGCACGACAACAACCCGCGCTTCCTCCGGCACGGACCGTCGATTGGGCGGTTGATGATTGCGAACTCCTGCATGCACTGCGCCGATCCGGTGTGCATGATTGGCTGTCCGACGGGCGCGATTCACCGCGAGTCCTTCGCGGGCCAGGTCGTCATCAACCCCGTCACCTGCATCGGCTGCAAGGCGTGCGCGAACAACTGTCCCTACGATTCGATTCGCATGGTGGATGTGCGCGATGAGAACGGTGATTTCATGATGGGCGAGGATCTCAAGCCCATCGCCAAGGCGACCAAGTGCGATCTGTGCGTCGAGAATCATGGCGGCCCGGCATGTCAGAACGCCTGTCCGCACGGCGCGCTCGAGCGGATGAATCTGAATAATCTCACTGCGCTCGCGGACTGGATGAAACGATGACGCGCTTCCGCCGCCAATTGTTTGTGGGCTGGTTCCTGTTCCTTCTCGCCAGCGCCGGGGCCATCGCCTTGCACTTGCGTTATCATCTCGCGCTGCCGAAATATGCTTACCTCACCGGCTGGGCGTTCTTCGGCGTCATGCTGCTGCTCACGCTCTACAATGCCCGCAAGAAGCTGCCGTTCCTGCCGCTCGGCAAGTCTGAGAACTGGCTTCAAATCCACATCTACGGCGGCTTCTTCACGGTCGTCCTGTTTCTGATCCATCTAAACTTCCGTCTGCCGACCGGCTGGTTCGAGGGCACGCTCGCCTGGCTCTACCTGCTCGTCACCGGCAGCGGCGTTGTGGGCCTGATGCTCACTCGCATTCTGCCACGCCGGCTTTCCACGCGCGGCGGCGAAGTGATCTACGAACGCATCCCTGTGCTCCGCCACGCGTTGCGGTGTGAAGCTGAGTCGTTGGCCTTCAGTTCTGATTCCACGGCAAAGTCTCCTGCGCTCGCCGAGTTTTACCTGCGCGAACTGGCGATGTTCTTCTCCGGCCCGCGTCACTTCTGGCCGCATCTGCTGGAGTCGCGGCGTCCGCTGAACGCGCTGTTGTCGGAGATGGATGACTTGCGCCGCTATCTCAACGAATCCGAGCGCGCGACGCTGGAGAAGCTCCGCCAGCTCGTCCGGCAAAAGGATGGGCTCGACTACCATCGCGCCCTCCAATCCTCGCTGAAGCTCTGGCTCTTCGTGCATCTGCCGCTGACCTATAGCCTGATGATGTTCACGCTGCTGCACATCGTGATCGTGTTCGCCTTCGCCGGAGGTGCCCGATGAGCGAACAGTTGCCGCCCCAGGATTTTGGTTCGCAGCACTACGAGCGTCCGAATCAAAAGTGGATCTGCGGCCACGCTTGCGAAGGGCAGTCCTGCCGGCTGGGCCCGAGCCATCGCGGCCATTGCCGCGCCACCGCCGAGTGCGTCCCGGTTTTGGAGAAGGCTGAAGGCGAAGCAAAAGGCCGCTGGCGCTGCACTCGTGCTGGCGGCGCGTGTGAGAACGGTCCGCTCCCGGACGGTTCGTGCTGCCGACCCGTGGCGCGCTGCTCGCCTGTTCCGACGTTGCGCACCATTCGCGGACGCGTCACCTGGGCGGTGGTCGCGGCGACGGCGGCGTTGCTGTTGATCGCGATGGGGAGTTCCTGGCGCGGTCGCTTCATCAATCCCGGCGGACTCTCCGCGCCGCATTCCGGAGAAGCCTTCGCCAAGCTCCATGCTTCAACGAATCGCGCGAGTGACACCTGTGCCGCGTGTCACGACGCCGGTGGGTCTGGTGTCAGTGGAATGATCACGGCGACGTTTCACGCAAAGCCGGGTCTGCTGGATTTGAAAGGCCTGGCCGGCGTGAAGACCGACACGGTGACGGCCATCGATGCGGCCTGCCAGAAATGTCATCAGACGCATTCGCTCCATCAGCGCAGCCTGCCGCGGGATGTCTCGTGTTCCTATTGTCACGCGGAACATCAGGGCACCGCCGCGCTCTCGGTGACCAAGGATTCGCACTGCGCCTTCTGTCACGGAGACGCCGCGCTCATGGCGACTTCGACCTTGAAAGGTTCTGGAGCGGCGCACGTCACCCACAGCTTCTCGGGCGATCATCCGGAGTTCCGGGTTCACGCGGAGAAGCGGCGCGATCCCAATTCGCTGAAGTTCAATCACGCGCTGCATCTGGGGGGCGACACGATTCCGAAGCTGCCGGGAAACCAGAAGCTGGACTGCATCTTCTGCCATCAACCGGACGCGTCGGGCACGTTCATTCGCCCTGTCCGCTTCGAGAGTAATTGCCGCGTCTGTCACTCGCTCCAGTTCGATGTCGAGACGCCGGAGCTGAATCTGCCGCATGGCAATCCGGAGTTTGTTTCTGCCTTCCTCCGCAGCCTGCCCAAGCAGTACGCCGACCTCGCCGCGCGCTCCGGCGTGACCGGCGCGGAACCTCAGAAGCAGTTCGTTCAGCAGAAGATTCAACGTCTCCAGGCGGAGGCGGGTTCAGGGGAAGCGCTGGAGAAGCGCGTGTTCTTCAGCACGGCGCTGGCCGGACCGGAGGCGAACGTCGGCTCCGTCAGCGGTGCGACGCG
>CAMCCU010000255.1 GCA_945872975.1 Pedosphaera parvula Ellin514 | reverse complement strand
CATTGGGCCTTTGAACCGATCACGAAACCGGCGGCGCCCAAGGCGGCGCGTTCCACCGCTCCCATTGATGCCTTCGTTCAGGCGCGGCTGAAGACCGAGAAGCTCAAGCCCGCACCGGAGGAAGACAAGGCGCGGCTCATTCGTCGCGCCTCATTGGATCTGACCGGGCTGCCGCCTTCGATTCAGGAGGTGGACGACTTCGTGAAGGATCGTTCGCCAAAGGCCTTTGAGAAGGTCGTGGATCGTCTGCTGGCCAGCCCGCATTTCGGCGAGCGCCTCGCGTTGCCGTGGCTGGATCTCGCGCGCTACGGCGACACCAGCGGTTATCACAACGATTCACTTCGCGACATGTGGCTCTGGCGCGAGTGGGTGATCAAATCCTTCAACGCGAACATGCCGTTCAGTGAATTCACCGTCGCTCAACTCGCGGGAGACTTGCTGCCCCAGGCCACGGTGCAGCAGCAGGTCGCCAGCGGTTTCCATCGCAACCACATGACCAGCGACGAAGGCGGACTCATCGACTCCGAGTATCGCAATCTCTACGTCGTCGATCGCGTCGCCACCACCGGCGTCACCTGGCTGGGCCTGACCGTTGGCTGCGCGCAATGTCACGATCACAAATACGATCCCATCACGCAGCGCGACTTCTACAAGGTCTATGCCTTCTTCAACAACGTGCCCGAGAACGGCAAGGATGGCGTGCGCGATCGCAACCCGAAGCCGTTCCTGCGCGTGACCACCTCCGAGCAGGACGAGGAATTGAAGCGCAAGGACACCGAAGCCGCCGCCGCAGAAAAGAGCCTCGCGGAATTCACCAAGACGCTCGCCGCCAAGCAGTCCGCCTGGGAAACACAGATCGTCGCGTCCGGCATCAGCCCGGAGCCCAAAGGGCCTGTGATTCATTTCCCGCTCGATCAAGATGGCGATGGCCGCAGCGATTCCGGCCAGGTGGTCGCCGGGAAGACGAACGGCGCGGGGACCTTCGTGGTGGGTTCCATAAGCAACAGCTACCGCGTGGAGGCCAAGGGCTGGATCGATTACGGCGAGAAGTTCAGTTTCGAAACCAACCAGGCTTTCAGCGCCGGCGCCTGGCTGCGGCTCAAGCCCGAGGGCGGATCGCCCTTTGGCAAGATGGACAGCAGCGCCGCAGTGCGCGGCTGGGATGTGGAATTCCACGGGCTGCGCCCCAGCGTGCATCTGATCCACAAGTATCCGGAGGTCATGATCCACGTGCAGGCGGAGAAGGATTTGCCCGCGAATGTCTTCACGCACCTGGCGTTCACCTACGATGGCTCCGGCAAAGCGGCCGGCCTGAAACTCTACGTCAATGGCGTGGTGGTGAAGACGACGGTCAAGGCCGACACCCTGACCGGCACGATCAAGACCGATGCTCCATTCAGCATCGGGCGTCGCGGAGGCGCGGGCGCACCGTTCACCGGCCGCGTCGATGATTTGCGCATCTACGAGCGCAACCTCAGTGCGGCGGATGTCGCCAGTCTCAGCGGCGGCGCGAGTCTGGCCATCGTGGCGGTGTCCACAGACAAACGCACGCCGGCGCAGAAGGAACAGTTGGAAAAATATTTCCGCGAGACGCAGGTGCCGGAGTTGGCCGAGGCGCAGAAGAAGGCGACCGGCTTGCGCAAGGGCAAGGACGACTACGAGATGGCCCTGCCCAACACCATGGTCATGTCGGAAATGGCCAAGCCCCGTGAGACCTTCATCAAGGTCCGCGGCAACTACGACAAGGACGGTGACAAGGTCAACGCCGCTGTTCCCGCGTTCCTCCCGCAAGTCAGCGCGCGCGCCGATGGCCAGCCGCTCAGCCGGCTCGACTTCGCCCGGTGGCTTGTCTCCGCCGAGCATCCGCTGACGGCGCGCGTCACGGTCAATCGCTGGTGGGCGATGCTCTTCGGCACCGGTCTGGTCAAGACGCTCAACGATTTCGGCGCGCAAGGCGAACGGCCCAGCCACCCCGAATTGCTCGACTGGCTGGCCGCTGATTTCATGACCGACTGGGACACCAAACGAGCGATCAAGCAGATGGTCCTCAGCGCGACCTATCGCCAGTCCGCGAAGGCCGCGCCTGAGCTGCTCACGCGCGATGGCGAGAATCGTCTGCTCGCCCGCGGCCCGCGCCAGCGTCTCGACGCCGAGCTCATCCGCGACAACGCGCTGGCCATCGGCGGCATTCTCAATCCCACGCTCGGCGGCAAGAGCATCAAGCCCGCGCAGCCGGAGGGCACTTGGGAGATCAACGAGATGAGCGGCTACAAATACGAGAAGTCGAAGGGCGCAGACCTATACCGTCGCGGGCTCTACGTCTATTGGCGGCGGTCCACGGTGTATCCCTCCTTCGTCACGCTCGACGCGCCGACGCGCGAGTTCTGCGTCGCCCAGCGCGCGAAGACCAGCACGCCGCTCCAGTCGCTCGTGCTGATGAATGACCCGGTGTTCGTCGAAGCCGCCCGCGCCTTCGCGCAGCGCGTAATCAAGGAAGGCGGCGCCACGGACGCCGCGCGCCTGAGCTTCGCCTGGAGGCTCGCGTTGTCGCGACCGCCGTCGAAGCAGGAACGCGCCATTCTCGACCGCACGTTGCAACAGCAACTAGCCACCTATCGCAACGACAAGGAGGCGGCGAAGAAACTCGTTGGCGTTGGCGATCTGCCCAAACCGGAAGGCATCGACGACAGCGAACTGGCCGCCTGGACCGCCGTGGGCAACGTGCTTCTCAACCTCAACGAAACGATCACAAACTAGCCATGGACTTCAATCATCAGATTCAGAACGCGCTCAGTCGCCGCGCCTTTCTTCGTCGCAGCACCACGGGAATTGGCGCGCTCGCTTTGGGTTCGCTGCTCAGCCCCGGCGCCTTTGGAGCGTCCGCGCCCCAGGTGGACGGCGCGATGAAGTCGCTCCACTTTGCGCCCAAGGCCAAACGCATCATCTATCTCTTCATGTCGGGCGCGCCGTCGCAGCTCGATCTGTTTGATCCGAAGCCCAAGCTCGTCGAGATGACCGGCAAGGATCTGCCCGAGAGCGTCCGCAAGGGTCAGCGCATCACCACCATGACCAGCGGGCAGAAGAATCTTTTCTGCGTCGGGTCACCCTACAAGTTCAAGAAATACGGCCGCGCGGGCATGGATATTTCCGAGCTACTGCCGAACCTCACCAAGGTCGTGGACGACTGCACGTTCGTGCGCTCCCTGTTCACGGACCCGATCAACCACGACCCGGCGGTCACCTTCTTCGCCACCGGCAATCAGCAGCCGGGCCGCCCCACCATGGGCGCATGGCTCGCCTACGGACTCGGCAGCGCGAACCGCGATCTCCCTTCGTTCGTCGTGCTGACGAGCGGCGGCGGCGGCCAGACCTTGCAGACGCGTTACTGGGGCAGCGGCTTCCTGCCCGCGCAGTACGGCGGCGTGCAGTTCCGCAATGCCGGCGATCCCGTCCTCTTCGTTTCCAATCCGCCGGGCGTCAGCAGCACGACCCGACGCGAGCTCATCGATTCCGCCAACGAACTCAATCGCATGGCGCTCGGTAATCTCGGCGACCCGGCCATCGCGGCGCAGATCGAGAACTACGAGCTGGCCTTCCGCATGCAGACCAGCGTCCCGGAGCTGACGGACATTTCGAAGGAGCCAAAGGAAATTCTCGATCTCTATGGCGCGACGCCCGGCAAGCCGTCCTTCGCCAACAACTGTCTCCTCGCGCGCCGCCTCGCCGAGCGTGATGTGCGGTTCATCCAGCTCTGCCATCGCGACTGGGATCACCACGGCGACTTGCCCAAGGGTCTGCCGACCAAGTGCAAGGAGACCGATCAAGGCGCGGCCGCGCTCATCACGGATTTGAAACAGCGCGGCCTCCTCGACGACACGCTCGTCATCTGGGGCGGAGAATTTGGCCGCACCGCCTACAGCCAGGGCGCGATTACGTCCGACAACTTCGGTCGCGATCATCATCCGCGCTGCTACACGATCTGGATGGCCGGCGGCGGCATCAAGCGCGGCCTGGTTTACGGCGAGACCGACGACTTCGGCTACAACATCGTGCAAGACCCGGTGCATGTGCATGACCTCCACGCCACATTGCTCAAGCTGCTGGGCGTGGACCACAAGAAGATGATCTACCGTCACGAGGGCCGCGACTACCGCCTGACCGATGTCGCGGGCAACGTGGTTGACGGATTGATTGCTTGAGGGATTCCTGACCAACCGGCGATGACTCCGGGCTCTCTCGCTCGAAAGGGCATCAGGTGCGATTGCCATTGAGCTGTGATGATGCTCAATGCCCGGTTGCCTGGGCGTTTGGTCTCCTTCATTCTTCCTCCCATGTTCTTCGACTTGGACACGGTTGCATTGACCGAAGCGCGATACCTTCATTCGCTATGAGATCGTGGACGGTGATTTCGCTACTTGCGGCGTCCTGCGCCACCATCACCTTCGCCCACGGAGCCACCCCTCCAGTGGTCATCAACGAGATTCATTTCGACCCGGCGGACAAGCGGCCGCTGGAGTTTGTCGAGCTGCACAACACAACGGCGACAGACGTTCGTCTCGAAGGCTGGACCCTCGACAAATTTTCGTTCCCCTCGAACGCCGCCATCCGGAGTCACGACTTCGTGGTGGTGGCGCAGGACGTTGAAGCCTTTGCCGCGGAGTTTGGCTTCCAACCGCTCGGACCTTTGCCCGGCAAACTGAGCAACGGCGGGGAGAAACTCACTCTGCGCGACGCGCGCAAGAAGGTCGTGGACGAAGTGCGTTACGGCGTCGGTTTTCCGTGGCCCACAGCGGCGAATGGCGCGGGCCCGTCGTTGGAACGCATCCATCCGCAACTGCCGTCCGCCGATCCCGCGTCGTGGCGGAGCGCGGGGTTTCCCGCTGTCGCGCCGGTCACGGCGGGAACGATCTTCCTTCCGGCGGAGGCGGCTGGCTGGCGCTGGCGCAAGGGCACCAATGAAGCGTCGCAACCGGCCGAACTGTGGCGACGCAGTGACTTCGTCGAGGACTCCACCTGGCACACCGGGCAAACTTCGATCGGTTATGAGGACGGCGATGATCGCACCGTGCTCACGGACATGCAGGGCCGTTACTCGTCGATCTTTCTGCGGCACCCGTTTGTCGTGAACGGCAAGTTGCCGCCCGCGCTCCTGCTCCGCGTGCGTGTGGATGACGGCTGCATCGCCTGGATCAACGGCCGCGAGGTGGCGCGATTCCATGTTCGGCCCGGCGAGATTCCATTCAACGGCGTCGCGCAGAGCCATGAAGCCGGAGAGTCGTTTGAAGAGAAGTGGATCGAGAATGCCGCGTCGCTCCTGGTTTCGGGAACGAACCTGCTCGCCCTCCAGGCTTTCAACGCCTCGCGTAACAGCAGCGACCTGACCATCGACGCCGAGCTGCGCACGCCGGAGGGCGCGACGCGTGGTCGCCGGCCCACGCCCGGCGCAACCAACTCCGTCTTCTCCGCTGTCGTGCCACCGTCCATCACAGACGTGGCTCATGCGCCCGCCCAACCGAAGTCGGGCGACGCTGTCCTCGTGACCGCGCGGGTGGCGGACGCGGACGGCGGGCGGGAAGTCACGCTGGAGATGCAGGTCCTCGCACCGGGAGCCTACCTGCGCAGAACCGACGCCGGGTTCCGCACGAATTGGGTTTCATTACCGATGCGCGACGACGGACGCGAAGGTGACCTGCGCGCGAAGGACGGCGTATTCACGGCACGCGTGCCGTCCGAGGTGCAACGCCACCGTCAGCTCGTGCGCTATCGCATCAGGGCCACCGGCCAAGACGGCCTTGAAGTCCGCGTGCCCTACCCCGATGACAGCGTGCCGAACTTTGCGTGGTTTGTTTACGACGGCGTGCCGGCGTGGACAGGCGCAAACCAGCCGGGCAAGACGCCGCCGGTTACCTTCCCGGCTGAATTTCTCCGGACGATCCCGTCCTATCATCTGCTCGCCCAGGCCGAGGATGCCGCGCGCAGCCAATGGGACGGCAGCGCGAACCGGCGACCGTTTTACGGGACGCTGGTTTACGACGGGCGCGTTTATGATCACATCCAGTTCCACAACCGCGGCACTGGCAGCACCTACATTTCCGGGAAGAACAAGTGGGGCTTCAAATTCAATCGCACCCATGAACTCGCCGCGCGCGATATTAATGGCCGCCGCTACGCCCACACCTGGGACAGCCTCAATCTGAACCCCGGCCTCTCGACGCCCTACCTGCCCGTTCACGCCGGCATTGCGGGCCTCGATGAAGCGATCGCTTTCCGCGCGTTCCAACTGGCCGGCGTGCCGGCGGCGAACAGCCACTGGATCGAGCTGCGCGTGATCGATTCCGCGGCGGAAAGCTCGCCCGCCGATCAATACGCCGGCGACCTGCGCGGGCTTTACCTCGCCATCCAGGACATGGACGGCGCGCTCCTGCGCGAGCGCAGCCTGCCCGACGGCAACATTTACAGCATGCAGAGCGGCCGGAAACACCTGGCTCGCGGCGCGGCGCAGGATGGCTCGGACTGGAATCAGTTCCTCAATGGCGTGCGCAACGAGCAACCCGAAGCGTGGTGGCGCACGAATCTTGATTTGTCCACCTACTACAGCTTCCACGCCATCAACCGGGTCATCGGCAACGTCGATCTGCGGCCCGACGGCAACCATGGCTACTACCGCCGCCCCGATGGACGCTGGGCTCCGTTCCCTTGGGACCACGACATGATGCTCGTGCCGCGGACGCATCAGCCGGGGCACATCGACGCCATCCGCTGCCTGAATGTGCCGGCGCTCAAGCTCGAGTTCCGCAATCGCGCCCGCGAAATCCTCGATCTGTTCTGCGCCGATGCCACGCCCGACGGCGGACAAGTCGGCCAGCTCGTCGCGGAGCTTTCCCGCGTGCTGATGCCCGCCGGCTTCACCAACAACTGGGGCCAGCTCGATGCCGCGGTCTGGAACTGGAACCCGCACCAGAACCAAAAGGGCGTCTTCTACCAGAACCCGGCCACGGGCCATCACTTCGGCGGCGCATGGCAACGCACGCTTGCGACGGCCGACCTCGCCGGCTTCTGCCGCTACATCGACGAGTTCTGCACCGACTCGCGTCCCGAGAAAAACTACGCACCCAACGATGGAGATCAGCGCGGCTACGGATTCGGCTATCTCCAGCACGAGGCGAAGGACGCGCGCATTCCCGCCACGCCCGAGATTCGTTATACCGGCCCGCCCGGATTTCCCACGGCCAGACTTTCCTTCGCCGTCACGCCGTTTTCTTCCCCGGCAACGAATCGATTTGCCGCCATGCAATGGCGCATTGGCGAGATCAGCGCGCCGGGCCGGCCAGGATACGAAGCCGGGCAACCGTGGCGCTACGAGATCGAGCCGCACTGGATGAGCCAGGAACTCGTGACACCGGAAACAGTCTTCCAGATTCCGGCGCACGTCTGCGTTGCAAACCACTCCTACCGCGCTCGCGCCCGCTATAAGGACCACACCGGCCGCTGGAGCCATTGGTCGGCAGCGGCGGAGTTCGTGCCCGTGCCCGCGAGGTAATGCCTGGAAACGTTTTACTCCATGGCGAACCCCGCTTTCGTCGCCAAAATTTGTGCGTTCACTCTTCGCGGCTTTCGGGGACTATCGCATCAACAATGAAGCTCGCGCTACTGACCGGCCTGGCCTGCCTGTTCGCGCTGCCAGCGATGGCAGCGCCGGTGGACTTCGTGCGCGAGGTGCGGCCCATTCTCCAGCAGCACTGCTACGAATGCCACGGGGAGAAGAAGCAGAAGTCCGGTCTTCGACTGGACTTGAAGGCGGCTGCGTTGAAGGGCGGCGAACAGCACGCGCCCAGCATCATCCCGGGCAAGGCGAAGGAGAGTCCGCTCATCCACTTCGTGACCACCAGTGC
>CAMCCU010000254.1 GCA_945872975.1 Pedosphaera parvula Ellin514 | reverse complement strand
TGGGCGATGATTATTCTCAATCCGCTCGAGCCCTGGCCCGGCAGCCTGTGCCTGCCCGCCGCGCAGCAGAACAACGTGAAGATCATCACGCGCGTCGTTGATTACGGCGGCCTGTTCCACGACGACGTGAAGCCCGGCCACAAGTTCGGCTACGGCGACCATCGCTCCTTTCGTCCCGCGGGCTGGGTTGAAGCGGGCAACACCAAGCTCGAAAAAATGCGCAGCATCGCCGAGGCGCACAAGCTCACCATGCTGCAGCTTTCCTGCATCTGGAATCTCTCCCAACCCGCCGTCCACAGCGTCATCCCCACGATCATTCAGGAAGCCGATCCCAATAGCAAACCGATCGAAGCCAAGGTGGAAGAGCTCGCCAAGCTGCCCGACCTCAAGCTCTCCGAGGACGAATGTCGTTACCTCGCCGAAGTGGGCAATAACAAAGGCTGCATGGCGCTCAAGGGCGCGAACCGTTCGCACACCGCTGAACCCGAGGCCGACCATTGGGGATTGAATCCTGATCTCGAAGCCGTCGGCAAACGTTGGGGGATTGATCCGGACAAGGACCTGATCTGCACGCACACCGCGACGACGTAAAATACTCGATTCGACTATCAGGATACGCCCGCCACGTCATCCGCGACGGGCAAAAAAACAGACGCCGGGCGAAATGCCCGGCGTCTGCGTTTAAAAGCCTCGCGAACAGCTTACTTCTTGTCCGGCAGTGCTGGTGCGACTGGGGCGGTCGGTTTAGGGCCGCCTTGCGCCTGACGCTTCTTAATCATTTCGTCGCGCTCCTTCTTCCGATCTTCCACCATCGCCTGACGTTCTGTCTCGTCGAGCTTGCCGTCACTGTTCTTGTCGTACTTCTTGATCATCTCGTCCTGGCGTTCCTTCTGGAGAGTCTTGCGTTCTTCTTCGTCCAGCTTGCCGTCGCCGTTCTTGTCATACTTCTTGTATGCCTCTGGAATCCGGGACACGCCGGCAGAAGGAGCACCGGGAGCAGGAATCACCGGCTTGGGTTTGTTTTCGCCCTCTGCCGCGCCTGCGATCAATCCGCCGAGGCTCAACGCCAAAGTCATGGCCAACATCTTCTTCATAATCATTCTCTCGTTAGGTTGTTAATGTTTTCACCGCAATTACACATCGGTTCCGAAATCAAAAATACAAGCCGACAGTTCAACGACTGCTTCAGACAGATGGCGGCGAACAGGAGGAAGCTACAAGAAACCCAGCCTGGCTGTCAAAGTCGCGTAAGGGCCCAGTCCAACTAGGCAGCAGGCAGGCGTATCGGACGCGGCAGAGCGCTCGTTTTTAGCAGGAACGCAGTGTCCGAGAGAGCGCGCGGATCTGTCGCCGGTCCCTGGAGAGGCAGCACGTCGAACCCTTCATCCTCCACCCAGTGACAGGGAATCAAGCTTCGTTCGCCCGGCGATATGTTCTGCTCAGTCATGCGTTAGATGGTCCCGTTTGAAAGACGGCGTCGTGAACCGCGCCGCTTCCAATCCGAGACTTGGAAAAGTCATCGGCAATCCCGCACTTCGAGTTTAACCCAACGTCGCCGCACCCTTCTCGCGTTCACCGGAACAGAACCACCGCGCTGAACGAAAAATATTCCTAGCGTCTGTCGCCGCGTTTCCCCAACATTCCGGCTCACTTGACCGGCGGAAATCGCCGCCTCGACATGAAAGCAAAGATCATCATCACTCCGAAGAAAGCCGTGCTCGACCCGCAGGGCAAAACCGTTCAGGACGCCCTCCAGCACATGGGCTATCAAGGCGTCGGCGCCGTCCACGTCGGTAAATATCTCGAAATTGAGCTGTCCGGCTCCGACAAAGATGCCGCCCGCAAACAGATCGACGAAGCCTGCCACAAGTTTCTCAGCAACCCGGTCATCGAAGACTACAAGCTGGAGATTGAATGACTCGTGAAACAGAATGAGTCGTGAAACGTAAAACGTAAGAAGACGCGGCTCCCTCCGCCTTTACGATTTACGCGTTACGTTTTACGACTCCCTACGAAAAACCCATGAACTTCGCCGTCCTCCAATTCCCCGCCTCGAACTGCGATCAAGACGCCGTCCACGCCGTCCGGTTGCTCGGCCATTCCGCCCGCTTCGTCTGGCACAAGGAAAACTCCCTTGGCGATACCGACGCAGTCCTCGTCCCCGGCGGCTTCAGCTACGGCGACTATCTTCGCTGCGGTGCCATCGCCCGTTTCAGCCCGGTCATGCAGGCGGTGAAACAATTCGCCGACAACGGCGGACTCGTGCTCGGCATCTGCAACGGCTTTCAGGTTCTCTGCGAAGCCGGCCTGCTCCCCGGCGCACTCATTCGCAATCGTTCACTGCAATTCCGTTGCGAAAACGTCTTCCTCAAAACCGCGACCATCGACTCGCCGTTCACCAACCAGATTCCCGCCGGCCAACTGCTCCGCGTTCCCATTGCCCACGGCGAGGGATGCTACTTTGCCGACACCGACACCATCGCGAAGCTCAAGGTAAACCAGCAAATCCTCTGGCAATACGCGAACGCCCAGGGCGAGCTGACCGACGGGGCGAATCCGAACGGTGCGGTCGAGAACATCGCCGGGATCTGCAACGAGCGCCGCAACGTCGCCGGCTTGATGCCCCACCCCGAACGCGCCTGCGAACCTCTCCTCGGCAGCACCGATGGCCGCCTGATCTTCGAAAGCATCTTCCATGCATTGAAGAGCGGCCCCGCCGCCAAAGTCGCCTGACACGCTGATTCTGTTTTGATCGGCCGTCTGCCTATAGCAGACGGCCGTTTCCTTTTAGGCAAATGTTCGCCAATCAACGGTGAGCGGGCTTCTCGACATCCGGTGAACTTCGCTCTACGAAAGGGTAGCTATGGATCTAAACAAGTTTACGGAGAAAGCCCAGGGCGCGATCACGGATGCGCAGAACATCGCCACGCGCAGCCAGCATCAGACCGTCGACGTGGAGCACGTCGCGCTGGCGCTGCTGGAGCAGGAAGGCGGACTGGTCGCGAGGCTGTTCGAGAAGGCCAAAGCCGCGCCGGACTTGCTCAAGGCGAAGATCGAAGAGGAGCTGAACCGGCTCCCGCGCGTGAGCGGCGACGCGGCGACGAGCCAGGGGCTTTACGTCACGCAGCGCTTGAACAAGCTGCTCGTCAAGGCGCAGGACGAAGCCAAGCGTCTCAAGGACGAATACGTCAGCGTCGAGCATCTCGTGCTCGCCATGTTCGATGAGCCGGGCAGCTCGCCCATTGGAAAGATCTTCAAGGGCCTCAACCTGCGCCGCGACGAGTTTCTCAAAGCGCTCACCGAAGTGCGAGGCAGCCAACGCGTGACCAGCGCGAACCCCGAAGCCACCTACGAGGCGCTCGAAAAATACGGGCGCGACCTCACGAAGCTCGCGCAGCAGAACAAGCTCGATCCGGTCATCGGGCGCGACGCGGAGATTCGCCGCTGCACCCAGGTTCTCTCCCGCCGCACGAAGAACAATCCCGTGCTCATCGGCGAGCCGGGTGTCGGCAAGACCGCCATCGTCGAAGGGCTCGCGCGTCGGATCGTCGCGGGCGATGTGCCGGACAGCTTGAAGGAGAAGAAGATCGTTTCGCTCGACCTCAGCGCGCTGATCGCCGGCGCGAAGTTTCGCGGCGAGTTCGAGGAACGTCTCAAAGCGGTGCTTCAGGAAGTCACCAAGGCGCAGGGCCAGATCATCCTCTTCATCGACGAGATTCACACGATGGTCGGTGCCGGAAAAGCCGAGGGCGCGATGGACGCCGGGAACATGCTCAAGCCCATGCTGGCGCGCGGCGAACTGCATTGCATCGGCGCGACGACGCTCGACGAGTATCGCAAATACATCGAGAAGGACGCTGCACTGGAACGGCGATTCCAGCCGGTGATGGTGAACGAGCCGAGCGTCGAGGACACCATCTCCATCCTGCGCGGACTGCGCGAACGCTACGAACTGCATCACAAGGTCCGCATCCAGGACGCCGCGCTCGTCGCCGCCGCGCAGTTGTCGCACCGCTACATTTCCGATCGCTTCCTGCCGGACAAGGCCATCGATCTGATGGACGAAGCCGCTGCCAAGCTCCGCACCGAAATGGAGTCCATGCCGGAGGAGCTGGAGGGATTGGAGCGCCGCATCATGCAGCGCGAGATCGAGCGCGAGGCGCTGAAGAAGGAGAAGGACGAGGCATCGAAGGAACGCTTGAAGGCGTTGGAGAAGGAGCTCGCGAATCTCAAAGGCGAACGCGACACGCTCAAGGCCCAATGGGAGAACGAGAAGAACACGCTCGCGGGCGGCCAGAAGCTGCGCGAGGAGATCGAGAAGGTGCGGCACGAGATCGAAGTCGCCCAGCGCAAGAGCGATCTCGGGCGCGTGGCGGAGCTGCAATACGGCAAGCTCCCGCAGCTTGAAAGCCAGCTCAAGGAAGCCGACGCGAAGGCGCATTCCGTGAAGGACGGTCCGCGCCTGTTGCAGGAGGAAGTCACGGCGGATGAAGTCGCGGAAGTCGTCGCGCGCTGGACCGGCGTGCCCGTCTCGCGCCTGCTCGAAGGCGAGAAGGACAAGCTGCTGCGGCTCGACGAGATCCTGCACGAGCGCGTCATCGGCCAGGGCGAAGCCGTGCAGGCCGTCGCGGACGCGGTCATTCGCGCGCGGTCCGGCTTGAAAGATCCGAAGCGGCCGATTGGTTCATTTGTATTTCTCGGGCCGACCGGCGTGGGCAAAACCGAGCTGGCGCGCGCGCTCGCCGAGAGCTTGTTCGACAGCGAGGACAACATCGTGCGCGTGGACATGAGCGAATACATGGAGAAGCACGCGGTCGCGCGGCTCATCGGCGCACCTCCCGGCTACGTGGGTTACGAGGAGGGCGGCCAGCTCACGGAGGCCGTGCGTCGCAAGCCGTATTGCGTCGTGCTCTTCGACGAGATCGAGAAGGCGCATCACGACGTCTTCAACGTCTTCCTGCAAATCCTCGACGACGGACGCCTCACTGACAGCCAGGGCCGAACAGTGGATTTCAAGAACACGATCATCATCATGACGTCGAACATCGGCAGCCCGCATTTGCTGGAGAACGTCAGCGACACCGGCGAAATCACCGAGAGCGTCCGCAAGAAAGTGATGAACGAACTGCGCGCGCACTTCCGGCCGGAGTTCCTGAATCGCGTGGATGAAATCGTCCTTTTCAAGCCTCTCACGCTCGCCGAGATCACGAAGATCGTCGAGCTGCTGCTCGGCCTCCTGCGCCTGCGTCTGGCCGACCGCCACATCGAGCTCGAACTCAGCGGCGCGGCGAAGGAACACATCGCGCGCGAAGGCTACGACCCGGTCTATGGCGCGCGTCCGCTCAAGCGTTACCTGCAACGCCAGCTTGAAACCGCGCTCTCCCGCAAGCTGCTGGCCGGCGACATCACCGACCACAGCCGCGTAACCGTGGATTTGAAGAAGGGCGAGTTGGTGTTTGAATCGAAAGCAGTGAAGGCCGCGAAAGAGTAACTCCGTTCCGTGCTTGGTTTGATCCAGGCGCGTCCGTAGATTCTGGACGTGCTTGCAGACATCAAATCGTTCACGCGCGACGAGCTGGCCGCGCAGTTCAAGTCCTGGGACCTCCCCGGTTACCGGCTGGATCAGGTCTTGAAATGGCTTTACGAGAAACGCGCGGCGTCCTGGGCCGAGATGACCAATCTCTCGAAGGGCCTGCGCGATCAGCTCGCCCTGCATTACTCGCTGCACCCGCTGGAGCTTGTTCGCAAGCAGGGCTCGCGCGACACGACGCAGAAGTTTCTCTGGAAGCTCAGCGACGGCGCGATGATCGAGAGCGTGCTCATCCCCGCGAACCCCGCGCTCTACGGCGAGGCCAGCGATCGCCACACGCTCTGCGTCTCCACGCAGGTCGGCTGCGCGTATGGCTGCAAGTTCTGCGCGAGCGGGCTCGATGGATGGAAGCGCAATCTGCGCGTGGAGGAAATCATCGAGCAAGTGCTGGCGACGGAACGGTGGAACGAGGCGAACGCGGAGTTGAAACCTGTCGCTACCGCCGATGTCTCCGCGCCGGCTCCGCGTTCCGCGCTCCCCGTTCCGCGCTTGATCAATAACCTCGTCATCATGGGCATGGGCGAGCCGCTGGCGAATTACGAGAACCTGCTCAAGGCGCTGCGCATCCTGAACGCGCCGTGGGGCGGCGGCATCGGCGCGCGGAAGATCACCATCTCAACGAGCGGTCTCGCGCCGCAGATACGCAGGCTGGCGGAGGAGCCGCTCCAGTTTCGCCTCGCGATTTCACTGCACGGCGCGACCTATGAGACGCGCAACAAGATCATGCCGGTGAATAAGAAGTATCCGCTCGCCGAACTCACCAGCGCCTGCGAGGAATATCAGCGCAAACGCGAGCGGATGATCACGCTGGAGTACATCCTCATCGCCGGCGTGAACGACGCGTTGAAGGAGACGAAGCCTCTCGCCGCGCTGGCGCATCGGTTGAACGCGAAGGTGAATCTCATCCCTTACAACAAGGTGGAGGAGCTCTCCTGGTCGCGGCCGAGCGAAGACGTTCAGGAGGCCTTTCTCGCCGCGCTGGAATCACACGACGTAACCGCGACGCTGCGCCGCGAGAAGGGCCACGACATCGACGCCGCCTGCGGCCAGCTTCGGCTGAAGACGGAGCGGGAACTGGCGGCCGGCTTCCCTGATCGCGACAGGTAACGGACTCGAACGCGGAAGCCGATAGTGAGGATACGTGCAACGACCGTATTTCCAGTGACGCCGACATTCATGCTGACCCGCGCCGCATCGATCCTGGTTTTGATCGTGTCAGTCGGCCTTTCCGGGCAGGCTGCCCCGAGACCCAACCTGAACTGCGCCAGCAATCACATCCTCATCCGTTTCAAGCCATCGGTTCGCGCACTCCTGCCCGACGCCGCGCCAACCAATCAGCTCTCCACGATGCTCACGCAGCTCGGCTTGCCGCGCGGCGCGGAACTCCGGGAGACCGCGCTGGCTCGTCGCTTTCGCCAGAAGAACGCGCCCAATTCCCGGAGGCGACATGAGCAGATCGATCCGCGCCACTTCCTCTACTTGCGTCTGACCGCAGGGCTGACCGTCGCTGAATGCATTCGCCGCCTCGAGAATCATCCCTTGATCGAATACGTGGAACCCGACTGGATTGGTCACGGCACGACGACGATTCCTGCGGATCCGAACTTCATCGATCAATGGCATCACCAGAATTCCATCAAGCCCTCCGCTTCCATCCAAACCCCGCTCGCCTGGGACATCACCCAGGGTTCGAGCAACGTGCTTGTCGCGGTGCTCGACACCGGGCTGGCGAATCTGGCGGAATTTACCGGCCGCACCGTGCCGGGCTACAACTTCGCCTACGGTGACAGCGACACGGCGGACGACAATGGCCATGGGACCGAGGTGGCCAGCGTCTTATGCGCCAGCGCAAACAACGGATTCCTCGGTGCGGGCGTGGACTGGCGTTGCCGGGTCATGCCCGTGAAGGTTCTCGATGAGTGGAACACTGGGTTTTACTCATGGTGGGCACAGGGAATTGATTTCGCCGTCAGCAATGGATGCAAGATTATCAACCTCTCGGCGGGCGGCATCTCGTTCAGTCGCACCCTTGAGCGGGCCATCACGAACGCGATCGCGCATGATGTGATTTTTGTGACCGCCGCCGCCAACGACGGAACCACCGACATTGGCTTCCCCGGCTACATGGAGTCATGCATCACCGTTGGCGCCACTGATCAAAACGATTACCGCGCGGAGTTCAGCGACTACGGACCGGAGCTCGATCTCGTCGCACCGGGAGTGGACATCGCGACGCTGGGAACGACCGGCGGTTTGGAGCTGGTCTCCGGGACTTCCTTTTCAACACCGATGGTCGCCGGCGT
>CAMCCU010000253.1 GCA_945872975.1 Pedosphaera parvula Ellin514 | reverse complement strand
GCTCGTGCACTGGGCATCTTCGGGGATTCGGTGACCACCGACCACATCTCGCCAGCCGGCGCCATCAAGAAGAGTTCACCGGCCGGTCAATTTCTGGTGAACAACCACGTGGAGTTCGCCGACTTCAACAGCTACGGCAGCCGCCGTGGAAACGACCGCATCATGACCCGCGGCACCTTCGCCAACGTCCGCATCAAGAACCTGATGCTCGGCGGCGAGGAAGGCGGCAATACGCTGTATCACGGAGCGCAGAGCTCCAGCTCTGCGAGTCCAGAGAAAATGTCCATTTACGACGCTTCCATTAAATACCAAGCCGCCGGCACGCCGCTCATCATCCTGGCCGGACAGGAATACGGCACCGGTTCCAGCCGCGACTGGGCTGCGAAAGGCACGAACCTGCTCGGCGTAAAAGTCGTCGTGGCGCAGAGCTTCGAGCGCATCCATCGCTCGAACCTCGTCGGCATGGGCGTGCTGCCGCTGCAATTCAAGGAAGGCACCACCGCGCAGACCTTGAAGCTCGACGGTAGCGAGACCTACGACATCGTGGGCCTCGACGCGAACCTCAAGCCCCAGCAGGACCTCACGCTCAAGATCACGCGCAAGGACGGCACGGTGGAAAACATCGTCGTCGCCTGCCGCATCGATACGCCCATCGAGATCGACTACTACCAGCACGGCGGCATCCTGCCGTATGTGTTGCGGCAGTTGGTGACGAAGGCATAGTCCGAGGGGCGCCGGTCTCCGACCCAGTGTGAAGCGAGTCCGAACAATAGACGAATAGACAATGAGCGCCATGACACAAAGCGACGCAGATGCCCTTCTGGCGCTACCGAAGTCCTTCAAGGACGATTCACCATTGGAGTTCACGATGACGACGCCAATGGATTTCGAACGCGTGCTGTTGTCGAGTGACCGACGGGAAGAGTTTCTACTGACCATTGAACGGGGTAACCGAAAGCGAATCCGCCTTAAATACCAGACTCGCGCTCGAAAGGTTGTTATTCTCGCTCGCTTGGATTTGGATGGCCCTGCCCACAGAAATCCTCCGGATTCCCCGTATCGCGCAAACGAACGATTGCTTTGCCCACACCTTCATCTTTACCGGGAAGGTTTTGAGGACCGTATTGCCTACACGCTTGCGGACGTTCCCGAGTTTATCATCACGAATTCCGCAAGCGGTTTGGTTTGGTTGGAAGATTTTCTAAAGTTCTGCCACATTGCTGGTGTTCCGCCGATTCAAACAACGGTCTGAAAATGACAACCGCTGAGTGCAAGCAACTCGTGAACGGCTACGTTTCGTGGCTGAAGGAGGAATTGCGCATTGAGCAGTTGGACTCCAGTTGCGTTATCGCGACGCCATTTCTCGACCGCCACAACGACGAGATTGAGATTTACGTGGAGAAGCGGGGCGATGCCATCTGGTTGACGGATGATGGTTATACGCTTGGCGACTTGCGTCATTCCTCAGTCGCCCTCGACACTGATAAGCGCCAGCACCACTTGAAGGCAATCTTGCAGGGATTTGGCGTGCGCACTCAAGGAGACGAGTTATGCGTCTCGACAACGCCGAAAGATTTCCCGCAGAGGAAGCACAATCTCATTCAGGCGATTCTTGCCGTGAACGACATGTTCGTCATGGGCGAGGAATCCGTGCTGCAACTCTTCAAGGAGGACGTTGAGAAGTTCCTTCGCTTGAAAGGAGTGGCACCGTTCCGAGATTTCAAGCTGTCTGGCTATAGCGGATTCGACCACAAGTTCGACTTTGCAATCCAACCACACGGAGACAGACCAGAAGGCGTCATTCAAGCGATTAACCGCCTCACGAAAGACCGCGCCGCAAGTCTGGCTTTTATGGTTTCGGACGTGGAGCGAGAACGAGGCAAGGGGAATCTCGTTGCCTTTGCGTTCATCAACGACTCCGAAGAACCCATAAACTCGGAACATCTCTCTGCCCTGACTGCCTACGGCATCAAACCGATTCCGTGGAGCAAGCGTGAGGCGGATGTAGCTGTCTTGACTGCATAGCTTCCGATCCGGCGCAAAGCGGAGTCTGAATAACACGCCGGGCCGGAGACTGGCGGTCCATCAATGCTTTGACTCGGCCGGACCTGCGGCAGCTTTCGCCGGCAAATCTCCTTCGCCGAGCTTGCGATGGAAAAGCTCCAGCGCCATCTGGTGGCACTGCATCGCGAGCGCGGGGTCGTAGCGATGACCTTCGTCGCGCAGGAAGGCGTGCTGGCCGTTGAACTCGTGCCAGGTGAAGTTCGCGTTCACTTCGCAGAGCGCGTTGTAGATTTTCCTCCGGCCTTCGAGCGGGACATGCGGGTCTTGTTTGCCCCAGAACATGAGGAGTTCTCCCTGGATGTCTTTCGCGCAAGCCAGCGTATCATTGCCAGTTTTGCTGAACGTCTCCTTATGCAGGTCCGTGGCGTAGAAGCAGACGGCGGCACGCACGTCCGGGTTCTTCGCAGCAGCACGGAAGCTCAAGTGCCCTCCGATGCAGATGCCGAGCGCTCCTAGTTTGCCGGTGCAGTTCGGATGCGCCTTGAGATAGTCGAGCACCGCGCGCGAATCGCCGTCGAGGCCGCGCAATTCCTTTTCCATCTTGAGCGCATTGCCGCGATCCGCGCCGGCTTGATCGTAAGCCAGCACGCAGCCGGCAGGTTCAAACTCGTGCCAAATCTCCGGCACAGCGACGACGTAACCGTGACCAGCGAGGAGAGCAGCGGTGCGACGAATGGGCCCGGTCGTTTGGAAGATTTCCGGGTAGAGCAGGATACCGGGATAGCGGCCTTCGGCTTGCGGGCGGAAGACGGAGGTCCGCATCGGGCCGGTGAGAGTTTGAAGCTCTACGAACTCGTTGTCTTTGATGGTCATCTTGAAAACGAGGCTATGGGCGAGAAGAGATGATGCAAATCTATTTCACAAGAACGCCGCTACCAGGCAATGCCATGATCATCGCCGTCGTTGGCGACGCCGCCCCAGAGCGTGTTGTGCTCCCAATCAAAGTAGATGGCAGTGATGGGGCCGGATGTCTTGGGACGCAGTTCGAGACGATAGCCCATCCGCAAAAGCTCCCGGCGAACCCACGAAGGCATCTCCTCATTGATCAAAAGCTTGCCCGGCTGCGCCTCGTGTTTATCGAAGGAGGCGCGCGCTTGGTAGGTGTTGAAGTTCGCCGCCTCGCAGGCTTCCTGCACCGTCATGTCGAACTCCACGATGTTCAGGAAGAGTTGCAGGAGATTCTGCTCCTGTGCGTCGCCGCCTTGGACGCCAAACGCCAAGTATGGCTTGCCCAACAGTGTGGCAATGGTGGGGCTGAGCGTTACTCGGGGGCGTTTCCCCGGCGCAAGGACGTTGAATGGATTCTCAGCTTCATCGAGCACGAAGCTCTGCATGCGCTGGCTCATTCCGATGCCAGTGTTGCCGGCAATGCAGACGGGAATCCAGCCGCCGCTGGGAACGACGGAGACCACCCAACCGCTCTTGTCCGCCGCGTGAATGGTCGTGGTGCCGGCGCGGAAACCCGTGTTGAACTCCAGCCACGCGCCATCGTCGTCAGGCTTGATTCGGCGAAAGCGAAGATTGGTCCAGGTGCGCAGCAGCTTAAGGTAAGGATTCGGTTTGCCCATGAACGCGAAAGGATCACCGGGACGGGTGTCGGGATTATTGCGCGAGGGATCGAACTGCTGCCAGCGGTCCGCCGCGTATTCCTTGGAGATCAATCCGCGCAACGGCTCCTCCGGAGCGACCGAGGGATCGCCGAAATAGAAATCACGATCAGCGAACGCCATGTGCATGGCTTGCGAGAGCGTGTGGACGTAGCGAGCGCTGTTATAGCCCATGCCTTGAAGATCGAGCGGCTCGATGAAGTTAAGCATCTGCAACAGTGCGGCACCCTGGGTCCATGTGTTGAGCTTGTGGATCTCGATGCCCTTGTAGGTCGTCTTGATAGGCTCCTCGATCTTCACCTGCCATTGCGCCATGTCTTGAAGCGTGTGAAGTCCACCCTGCTCTCTCGAGCCTCGAACGAACTCCTCAGCGATGTCGCCCTTGTAGAAGCGATCTTGCGCCGCGTAGATCGCCTGCTTCCGGCTCTTGCCCGCTTTGAGCGCCTGCGCCTCGGCGTCCACCAACTTCTGCAACGTGGCGAGAAGCTCGGGCTGACGTAGGATTTCGCCGGGACGCGGAGCCTCGTAGCCTTGGCCGAGGTGTGGGAGCAGAACTTTCCTGGAGTAAGGCCACTGCTTGATCTTCTCCTTGTCCTTCTGGATCCGCCACGAACACTCCTCTTCGACCGGGTAGCCATCAGCCATCTCCATCGCAGACGAGAGCACATCCTTGAGCGAGAGCTTGCCGTATTCGGCCAGCATCGTGAGAAGCCCACCAACCGTGCCTGGCGTTAGAGCTGCCAGCGGACCCTCACCTGGCGGATAGCGCATTCCTTTGCCTTTGAAAAACTCCGGGGTCGCGCCGGTCGGAGCCACGCCAAGAGCGTTGATTCCGATGACTTTCCTCGTCCCGGGATCGTAGATGAGTGCCTGGGTTTCCCCGCCCCACGCCACATCGTCATACATCGTGCAGACCGCACCGAGCATCGCGCACGCGGCATCCACCGCATTTCCGCCGCGCTCGAACATCCGGGCTCCCGCCGTGGCTCCGAGCGGCTTGCCGGTAATCGCCACCCAATGTCGCCCGTGGAGTGCTGGCCGTTCCGCGCGGGCATCCAAGAAGCGCTGGGCTGCGGAAAGTTGCTGGAGACTGGAGGAACCAAGAAGAGCCAGGATGGTGATGAGAGTTCTCACGCGTTTGACCGAAGAGTAAGCACCGGAGCGTTGGCCGTGCAAGACAAGCGAGGTTTTGAATACCCAGCATCATCAGCAAGATTCCAGTTTCAATGAACTCGTCTTGAAGAAGGTCAGCGCATTCCAGTTCCAAGCCAGCAAGGGAAACGGTTCTCGGAACATTCGACTCGATACACTGCTCAGGAGCGCAGAGAAGTGACATAAATTGCCTCATGTGGGCAATTCTCGCCCACGACATACACTCGAAATGCGAGCGACATGTGGCAAATTGCAGGGAATTGAGGGGAAACTGACCGTGGCATCGGCTTTGCTAGGTAGGCCGGTATGAATCTAATGCGAAATCCTCACAACTGGATTTGTGCATTATTGCATACCGCTGGCCTCATCATGGGGCAGGCAAAAAGTCCCACCATAACCCCCTCCCTTACGCACTGAACCCTTGGTTTAGTGTCCTGCTGGAATTGAGTTGTTGACCGGCGGATTGTGAAAACAATCCGCCGGTTTCTTTTCGGCCGGGGAATCACACGCGCCCTATTTTGAAGCGGGCTTTGCTGGTTTCGGGTCGTCGGGTCCGACAGGACGCGACGCCAGCTTCACTGTCTCAAACTGCGACTTCCGCGAAGGACGTTTAGTGGCTGACTTGCCTCCAGCGAGTGCGAGCGAGATGAACTCATGCTGGCTCCGGCAACCCTTTTTGCCTTTTGCAACCCGATCCCGGTGATAAGTTCCGTCGGCGGACAAACTCGACGCTTTGACATTGTCGGCCAAAGAAATGCCGAGCACCTCCGTAATCAACCGGTCACGCCAGATCCCATCCTCGATGGGAAATGCGATCTCGATCCGGCGGAAGAAATTTCGTGGCATCCAGTCGGCACTCGCCACAAACACCTCTGGTCGGCAGGCGTTTTCAAAATAGTAAATGCGGCTGTGTTCGAGGAAACGATCCACGACGCTGCGAACTGTGATGTTATCGCTCAACCCCGGAATCCCAGGCCTCAGGCAGCAGATTCCACGGACGATCAAATCAATCTTTACGCCCGCTTGTGACGCACGATAAAGCGCCTCAATGGCACGCTCATCCACCAGTGAATTCAGCTTGGCGATGATGCGGGACGGCAGCTTGTTCCGGGCGTTCTGCGTTTCACGGTCGATCAGCGCGATCATCCGGGCATGCAGTTCAAATGGCGCGATCAGGAGCTTCCTCATCCCTTGAAACTGGCAAATGCCCGTCAGCAGATTGAACAGGTTCGTCGCATCCTCGCCGAAATCGGGCTTGGCCGTCAGCAATCCAATGTCCGTGTAGAGGCGCGCGGTGTTTGGATTGTAGTTGCCCGTGCCCAGATGCAAGTAACGACGAATCCCATCGTCATCCCGGCGGACCACGAGACACATCTTCGCGTGAATCTTGTAGCCGACCAACCCGTAAACAACATGCACGCCCGCCTGCTCAAGCTGCCGCGCCCAAAGGATGTTATTGGCCTCATCGAAGCGAGCCCGCAACTCCACCACAGCCGTCACCTGCTTCCCGTTCTTCACCGCGTTCATCAACGCACCGACGATTTGAGTGTCGCCGCCTGTACGGTAAAGGGTCTGTTTAATGGCCAGCACGCGCGGATCTTCAGCCGCCTTCTCCAAAAAATCCACGACCGTGCTGAAATTATCATAAGGATGATGCAGCAGCACATCCCGCTCACGTATGACCGCGAACAAATCGGCCTGGTCCTTGAGCACGGGCGTTACCGGGGCGACGAAGGGCACGTCCCGCAACTCGGGGGAATGATCCCCCTCGCACACCGTCATCAGGCGCGCAGGATTCAACGGGCCATCGATGACGTATAGGTCTTCGTCGCCCAGGCGAAACGTCCCCAGCAACGCACTACGGATCGCTTGCGGGATATCGACTTCGACCTCCAGCCGGACGGCATCGCCTTTGCGGCGGTTGTGCAGCTCATTCTCCACCGCCTTCAGGAGGTTGCCGACTTCCTCCTCATCGATATACAACTCGCTGTTGCGCGTGATCCGGAACTGCCAGTAACCGAGAATCGTTGTGCCCGGAAACAAATCGCCCAGGAAATGTCCAATCAAGTGCGCCAGGAAAACATATTCCCGCCCATTGCCCTCGCGTGGAAGCTTCACCAACCTCGACAGAACTCGCGGCACCTGCACAACAGCCATGTGCCGGAGCGGCTGCCCGGCTGTGCTCATCTCCAGCTGCACGATCATGTTCAATGACTTGTTGAGCAACTGCGGGAAGGGATGCGCCGGATCGATCGCCAATGGGGTGAGCACTGGACGGACCTCTGCACGATAGAAATTCTCCAGCCAGACTGCATCCTCCTTGCTCACCTCGTTCATCGCCAGGAACCGGATGCCATTCGTGTCCAGAGCCGGACGCAATTCATCCCTCCAACAACGGTATTGATCATCCACCATCCTGCGCACCCGCCGGTTGATCGCTCGGAATGTCTCTGTCGCCGTAAGCCCGTCAACACTGCGCTCCACCACTTCGCTTTCCATCTGCTGCTTGATGCCAGCCACCCGGACCTCGAAAAACTCGTCCAGATTAGAGCTGGCGATGCAGAAGAATTTAACGCGCTCAAGAAGTGGGTTCTTCGTGTCGAGCGCTTCATTGAGCACCCGCTGGTTGAACTCCAGCCAGCTCAGTTCGCGGTTGATAAAATGGTCCGGCGGGAACCCTCCCGCACCGTCAGCAATAGTTTTCAAAATAGTTTTGAAGTATAAACACTCACTTCTGGCGGGAAAGTGACAAAGATGTGACGAGAACTCCCGGCATCACTTTGTGAGAAACAGAACCCGTTGAAGCCGGGAAACGCCATCGCCGGTCTTTCCGTTCGGTCACGAGGCTGAATCTCTACCACAACCGGATGCTCTGTGAGCGCCCCGATTTCGTCAATCCCGCCGCCAGATTGGGGTGTGATCGGAAGTGGCGGGCAGGAGAGGAAAGGTGGGACTCGTCGCGCTGCGACGAGTAGCGCCGCGTCCAGCGGCGCAACGAACTTGAGGCTGCCCGGCGCAATCAACCACTTCACCACCCGCTGAACGCGGGTGGAATTGTCGCCGCGCGACAAT
>CAMCCU010000252.1 GCA_945872975.1 Pedosphaera parvula Ellin514 | reverse complement strand
GACATCTACAGCCTCGGGGTGTTGCTCTATGAGCTCCTGACCGGCCGCACACCCTTCGACGGGGAAGAACTGTTGCGCTCAGGCCTGGATGAGATGCGTCGCACGATCCGCGAGCAGCAGCCAGTCCGGCCGTCCACCTGTCTCAACTCGCTTGGACTCGCGGAGGCCACAGTCTTGAGTGGCAAACGGCAGGCGAACATCCTCGGACTGTCGGGCGCGGTGCGGGGCGATCTGGATTGGGTGGTGATGAAGTGTCTGGAAAAGGATCGCGCGCGCCGATACGAGACCGCCAATGGCCTGGCGCGGGATATCGAGCGACATCTTGCTAGCCAGCCGGTGACCGCGCGACCGCCCAGCAACTGGTACTTGCTGCAGAAGCTGGCCCGCCGCCATCGCGGAGCCCTGTTCGCCGCGAGCGGTGTTCTGCTGGCCTTGCTGGTGGCGGTGCTCACGCTCGCCCTGAGTAACGCCGGCATCCGGCGGGAGCGCAACCAGAAGGATCAGGCGCTGCGGGAGCGGGGGGCGGCGCTCGAAGCCGCTCGGGCCAGCGAACAACAGTCGCGGGAGCAGCTCTTCGCGTCGCTGCAGAGCCAAGCGCAGGCGCGACGCAACAGCCGGCAGATGGGGCAACGCGTGGAGAGCCTCGCCGCTCTCACCGAGGCCGCACGCATCCACAGCACTCCTGAATTGCGCGACAGCGCTATTGCCGCGATGGCCATGCCCGACGTCCAACTCGGCCCCCCCTTGGCAGGCTGGGATGCTGACGCCATTGACATTGCCTACGATTCATCGCGAGAGCGTTATGCCCGGATCGGCCAGGACGGTATAATTAGCATCCGCACGGTCGTGGGGGACCGCGAACTCCAACGACTGGAACCCAATTTGTTAACCACCGGCGCGAAGCACGGTGACCTCACGTTCAGCCCGGACGGCCGTATCCTTGCCTGGATCGACGAGCATAGCAGACTGGGTCTCTGGCGGTGGGAGAGCGGCGTATCGGTTTTGAACAGTCCTTCCGAAAAATGCTCTGCGCTGGCATTCAGTCCCGACGGTCGGAGGCTCGCAGTCGCCCACGAGGCGAGAATCACTTGCTTCGATCTGGATACCGGAGTTGAGAGGCTTCGCTGGCAGACGCAAGATTGGGTTTTCAGACTGGATTTCCATCCGGATAGCAGGCAGCTCGCCGTGGGTTTTCTACGGGATGGTGCCGTCTCGGTTTACAATGCTGACAACGGAGCGAGCGTGTTCAACCTGCCCATCGGGGACAGTTACCAGACTGTTGTCGCGTGGCATCCTGATGGGGAATTACTCGCGGCGGGGGGCGGTGATTCGCGCATCCAGATTTGGAATGTGAAGACGCAGCGGAAGGTGGCGCTATTGGAGGGCCACGCCGGCTACGTGAGCTTTCTGAACTTTCTTCCGCGTGGCGACTTGCTCGCCTCGCTCGGGGTGGATGGGGTCCTGCGCCTCTGGCAACCGTCGCCCGAGCGACTGTTGATGCGTCTGCCCATGTCGGGATGGATCGCATTTAGCGGAGCGGGCCGCTGGGCGGGAGTGATTTCGCCATCGCGCGATCAGGCGAAACTTTGGGGAATCGTTCCGAGCGAGGAGTATCAAACTTTTCTCAATCCGTTCGCTGGGGGTGAGGGCGGGCCTCGCGAGGGAGACATCAGTCCCGATGGAAATCTGCTGGCCCTCGCCACGGCCGGGGGACTTCGTCTTTGGGATATTGCGCGGGGTCGCGAGGTTGCCCAGCTCCCCGTTGGTGCCGCTTTTGCGGCGGTGTTCCGGGACGGTGGCCGCGAATTGCTGACCTGCGGGCCAGCCGCGGGTCTGCTGCGCTGGCGCATCGAGCCAAGCAACGAACCTGAAGGCGGACTGCTGCTGGGCCCGGCGCGTCAGATCGCGTTACCGTTTGCCCCCATGCGGATGGTCAGGAGCCGTGACGACCGGACGCTGACGGTCGTGGGCGAGGCCGCCGGCCAGGTCGTGGTGTTGGATCTTCCAACCGAATCTGTCCGCGTCGCGCCGATGAGGCACGAGCTCGCCTCCTTTGTCGCCTCAACGCCTGACGGGGAGCGGCTGGTCACCAGTGGTTGGCATTCGGATCAAGTCAGGCTTTGGGATGGGCCGCACGGCAAACTGCTCAAGCAGTGGAACGCGGGAAAGCAGTCGCGCGCGTTCATTACTCCGGACGGCCGGGAAATGATCCTGTCGCGTGCGCAGGACTTCACCTTTCATGACCTGAATACCTTGAAGGAGAGCCGTCGGCTGCCGCGCGACCTGGGCCTCTACCCTGGTTACGTCGCGTTTACCGCCGACGGGAAGTTGATGGCGTTGGAAATGGCGCCCGGGATCATCCATCTCAAGGACATCGGTTCGGGCCGCACCGTGGCCAGGCTTGAAGATCCACAGGGCGACCTTTCGACCTGGATGGGTTTCACTCCCGACGGCACGCAGCTCGTCGTGGCCGCCCGCTACGCGGGGGCGATTCATCGCTGGGATCTGCGCGCCATCCGCAGCCGCTTGAAGGAAATGAATCTCGACTGGGACTGGCCGGAGTTTCCCTCGACGGCCGCTGAGACGTTGCTTTCCAAGAAAAAACAGCCGCTGCGTGTTCAAGTCGTGGAGGCATCACCCGCCCGGCCATGAGCGACGTCACCCGCATCCTTACCGCCATCGAACAGGGCGATGCCAGGGCCACGGACGAACTGCTGCCGCTGGTGTATCAGGAGCTCCGCCGACTGGCCGCGCACAAGATGGCCCACGAACCCGCCGGCCACACCCTGCAGCCCACCGCACTTGTCCATGAAGCATGGCTCCAGCTCGTGGATGCGCCGAGTCAGTCCTGGCAGAACCGCGCGCACTTTTTCGGCGCGGCGGCGGAGGCCATGCGCCGCATTCTCATCGCCCGCGCCCGCCGCAAAAGCCGCCAGCGCCGTGGCTCCGGGGCCGAACACCTCGACGCGGACGCACTTGAAATCGCCAGCCCCGCGCCCGACGACCAGCTACTCGCGCTTAATGACGCCCTCGACCGTTTCGCCGCGCTCGAACCGCAACAGGCTGAACTGGTCAAGCTCCGCTACTTTGTCGGGCTGAAAATCGAGGAAGCCGCCGATGTCCTCGGCATCTCCGAAGCCACCGCCAAGCGCTGGTGGACTTACGCCCGCGCGTGGCTGTTCAACGAAATTAGCCCACCGCAGAGCGAGGATCGATGAAGGTGAAAAGTTTTCTGTCGCGATACTGAACTACCGGGCGCAGGCGGTGTTCATGCGTGGGCGATGGGGAGCACGATGCGGAAGATCGTGCCACGATTCAACTGCGTCGAGTATTCGAGCGTGCCACCGTGTTTTTCCAGGATGCGCGCGGCGATGCTCAGGCCAAGGCCGGTGCCGCTGGCCTTGGTGGTGAAGAACGGGTCGAAGAGGCGTTTGGCCACGGCGGGCGGGATGCCGGGACCGTTGTCGGCAATTTCGAGGATGACGACGCTGCTGGCGCGAGGGCCAAGCCCGCGCCGTTCAGTGCGCGTGCGGAGAGTGACGATGCCGCCGCCGGGCATGGCTTCGGCGGCATTCTTCACAAGGTTGATGAGCACCTGCTTGAGCTGGGCGGCGTCGGCTTTGATGTGCGGGTCGGAGAGGAAGTCTTCTTTCAACTGCACGTTCGAGTTGCGCAGCGAAGGTTGAAGGAGCGGCAGCAGTTCCCGCAGGGGCTGAGTGGCTTTCATGACCGTGAACTCGGGGTCGCTCGGGCGGGCGAAGGCCAGGAAGTCATTCACGATTTTTTCGAGCCGTGAAATTTCACCGGTGAGGAAATCGTTGTCCTCCGATTCCCCGGAACCTTTCTTCAGCAGCTGCTGCTGGGTGAAGAGGCGGACTTTGATGGAGGTGAGCGGATTGCGGATTTCGTGCGCGATGCCCGCAGCGAGCACGCCGAGCGAAGAGAGTTTCTCCTGCCGCTCGATGATGAGCTGGCTGCGGCGGAGCTTCTCGATCAAGGGCGCGATGATGCCGCGATAGATGAGAGCCGCCAGCGCCGCACCCATGGCCAGCAGCACGGCGGAGGACCAGGTCAGGATACGGTGAAGCTCAGCGATGTCATCCTGCGTGGGCACGTAGTTCGCGCTGCGCCGCAGGTCGTCCACCCGCTGCCAGGTGTAGGCTTCGGTCCAGACGATGATGCCTAGAGAGATGGCGATGCCGACGTAGTGCGGGAGGTAGCGTAGTCGGGCGGCGAGTTTCACGGGGTTTGCTCGGTCTTCAGCGGTTCAATTGCCAGAGCGTGAAGTTCAATCCCGAGGCAAAGCTGACCCACATGAGATACGGCACGAGCAGCCCGGCGGCGGTGCGTTGCCTCGGCCAGAACGCGGCAATCGTTCCACTGATGCCCAGCCACAGCAGGACGATTTCGCCGAAGGCGAGCGCGGGATTTTTCAAGCCGAAGAATAACCAGGACCAAAGGGCGTTGAGAAACAATTGTATCAGGAACAGCGACAACGGGAGGCGGTTGAGCTTGAAGCCACCGCGCCTCCACACCAGCCACGCCGCCACAGCCATCATCGTGTAGAGCGCGGACCAGACCGGGCCGAAGATCCAGCTGGGCGGATTCCAGGTTGGTTTCTTGAGGGCCGCATACCATTCGCCCGGCATGAACTGCGAGCCGAAGGCCGCGGCACTGAAACAGAGGACGACAAAGCCGGCCAGCCCGAGCGCGGATCTGGGCCTGGAGATGGCGGGCGTGTTGGCATGTGAGGCGGTGGGTGGCATTGAGAATTAAGGTTCTTGATGTCGGCTCCGAGCCTTCATGACATGCCCGAAGTTTTAGCTAACCTATCCCGAATGGCAAACAGCCCGCGAGAATTTCTTCCCGCGGGCTGTGCGAAGATTACGGATGGATCAGTGTGTCGGCGGGATGAGCACGCGGCTGATGGCGTGAATGATACCGTTGGAGGCGTCGATGTTGCCGGTCTGGATGAACGCGTTGTTCACGTAGGTGCGACCGAACGCGCTGTAGATGCGCGCGGAGGCACCTTGCAGCGTCGAAACATTGCGCTGGGCGGCGAGTTCCGCCGTGTTCAAGTCGCCGCTTGCGACGTGGTAAAGCAGGATGTTTTTCAGAGCGTCCGGGTTGGCGAGCAGGGACTGCACGGTTCCGGCTGGCAGACGGGCGAAGGCTTCATCCGTGGGCGCGAAGATGGTGAATGGTCCGGCTCCAGCCAGCGCCGCGTCGAGTCCCGTGGCTTGGAGAGCGGCCAGCAAGGTGGTGAAGCGACCATCTTCCGCGAGCACCTCACCGACCGTCTTCATGGACATGCCGGGCGGGAGCAGGACTTTGTTGATGGTATGAATGACTCCGTTGGGCGTGTTGACGTCCGGGTTGATGACGCGGGAGTCGTTGATCAAAACATTGGGCCAGCGAAGCTTCGCGGTGACGATGTTGCCCTCGAGAGTCGAGGCCTGACCGGAGTAGAGCAATTGGACGGAACTCTTGCGCGCGCCGAGGACGTGGTAGAGGAGCACCTTCTGCAAGGTCGGGATGTCCTGCACGAGCGCATCCACCGTGCCCGGAGGCAGTGCGGCAAAGGCGTCATCGGTCGGGGCGAAGAGGGTGAGCGGGCCGGCGCCTTGCAGGGCGGACTTCAGCCCGGCGACTTCCAACGCCGTCAGCAGAGTGGTGAAGCGACCGTCGAGCGCAAGCACGTCCACCATGTTCGAGATGGAGATAGATTGCGCGGAAGGCAGCAGCACACCGTCGAGGGCGTGGACCGTTCCATTGCTGGCGCGCAGATTTGCGCTGACCACGCCCTTGCCGTTGACGCACACCTTGGTTCCTTCGCGGAGGACGAGCACAGGGTTACCCTGGAGAGTCACCGCCGTGCTATTCGCCAACAGCCGCGTCGCCGACTGCGAACCGCCGAGCACGTGATAGAGGAGGATGTTGGACAGGGCTGGGATGTCGTTGAGGAGAGAAGCGACTGTGCCGGGCGGCAAGGCGGCGAAGGCTGCGTCCGTCGGCGCGAAAATCGTCAACGCTGGCGCGGTGGCGACGGTTTGTTTCAGGCCGGCCGCGTCGAGTGCGGCGAGCAACGTGTTGAAGCGACCATCGCGCTCAAGCAACTGGACGAGGTTGGGCGATCGAAGATGATTCGCGTGCGCCAACGGCGAGGCCAGCGTTCCCGCGAGAGCGATGCACGCCATCGCGGAAATGATGTTGCGGAGGAACGGCCGGCGAGCGAAGCGCGCCGTGATCGATTTGGGTGTTTCGGGTTGTTTCATACGACTTATTTCTGGATTTGGTTTTTCTTTCTCATCCCAGATTCCACATCGAATCCGGGCCAACGGGTCGAATAGCTAGCTGGCAAAAATGCGTTGTCAAATTTGTCGGCGAATAGTTTTTTGTTCCTAAAGAACCCTTGCGCCACTAAGCCAAAGCCGCTGGCCAATGGTTGAGCAGCACTGGTCAATGGGACGCCTTGGAGGCCGCACTCCTTTGCCTGACCCGGCCCTAAAGCCAGCAAAACCAGGTCGGTTGGAAGCTGGCATAATGGCAGCTAAGGGGAGGATGTCCGGAGCGCGAGTCGCGACGGAAAACTAAATACATGAAGAACGTGACGAGTGAAAACAGCATGGCAAGAAACTCAAACAACGATTCAAACAACAACCAACATCTCGAACCTATGACAGCTCAAGATCGAATCATTGAACTCCATGAACCTTCCGCTGCTCCTGCGCTGAAGAAGCGCATCCTGATCGCTGATGACTCGCCGCAGATCCGCGAATCACTCGGCAAGCTTCTCCGCCGCGCGAACTACGACGTCGCGTTCGCCGCCCACGGCGGGCACGTCCTCGATCTTGCGTTCAATGAAGACTTCGACCTGCTCCTGCTCGATCTCAACATGCCGGAAATGGATGGCTGGGACGCGCTGGATCGGATCGCCAGCATGAAGCCGACGCTGCCGATTATTGTCATCACGGCGCAGCCCAACCAGCGCGAGTGGATCACTACGGCCGGCGCCCATGCGCTGCTGGAGAAGCCCCTCGACCTCCCGCTGCTTCTGAAGACCATTGAAGATTTCCTCCAGGAGCCGCCGGTAGCCCAGCCCGACCGCACCGCCGGCAAGCGTGAACGCTTTCGCTACGGCTGGCCTCGCCGCAACGGCACGGACCCCGGCACTGATGCGGTTCGTGGCGGAATCAACGAATGACCCCAACCACCCAATCCGGAGACAACCTTATGAAACTGAGCCTGTATGAAATCCTGAAAGCCGAGCGCGAACTCGCCGCCTCCCGCCCTTCGCCCTGGACCGTCTGGCAGCGGCTGCTGGTGCCAGTGGACTTCACCGAGGGTTCACGCGAAGCCCTCAAGCTCGCCGTCTCGCTTGCCGCAGATCCCGAAGACCGAATTACCCTGCTGCACGTGATCGCGCCGGAGTCCGTGTTGCACCGCGGCAATGCCGTGATGATGACCTTGAGCAAGACGGAGGCGGAGTTGCAGGCCGAGGCGGAGACCCGCTTGCGCCGCTGGGCTGATCAGGAAGCCGGACCCGACATCAAGGTCGAAACCGTCGTGCGCCGGGGCCCCGTTCATCGCGAGATTCTGCACGTCGCAGAGACACGCTCTTGCGATGTCATCGTCCTCGCCACCGAGGCGAAGAATTGGTTTCAAAGGCTGTTCCTCGGCAGCGTCACGCGCCGGCTTGTGCGGAACGCGCCCTGCGCGGTCATCACGATTCGTCCACCCAGGCCGCAGCAAACAATTCCCGTGCAATTCAAACCGGATGAAGCGTGGCGTGCCACCCCCGGGAAGCGCCAGGTCATGAGGGCCGCCAAAGTAATCACCAACGCCAGGTAACCATGATCATTCTCCTTTTCCTCTTCACCCTCGCGATCGCGCTGCTGGCCCAGTGGCAG
>CAMCCU010000251.1 GCA_945872975.1 Pedosphaera parvula Ellin514 | reverse complement strand
CGAGGAGTTTCAACGGTGGAGATGGCGTCATCAAGGCTGGCGAGACGACTGGCAACATCAAGCTGACGCCGAAGATGGATTCGGAGATTGGCATTCGCACGGTCGTGGTGCGCGGCGAGGCGATGGCGGACGGACGGCAGGTGGTGACTTATTCGCAGCCGATTCCGGTGAGCGTGACGCAGTATCCGCTGATTCTTTCGAGCACGTTGCCGCGTCTGTCGCTGGCGGTATTGCCGCCTGGGACGGAGTCGGCGGCGGGCGAAGCGGAGACGAAGATTCGTGTGGAGCGGCGGGCTGGGTTCGGCGGTGACGTGGAGCTGTCGATCGAAGGATTGCCCGAGGGCGTGCGGAGCGAGTTGCCGAAGATTCCGGCGGGCGTCGGTGAGGTGGCCCTGAAGCTGTTCGCGACGGAGAAGGCGAAGCTGGGGACGAACTTCAACCTCACGGTGGTCGGAACGGCGGTGGTGAGCGACCGGAATTACAAGGTGCGCACCGGGCAGATCGGTCTGACGATCGCGGTGCCCGAATCGGTGCAAGTGGCGACGAATGCTGTTTCTTCCCCAGCCGCACCGGCGGGAACCAAGTAGACATGATTGGAGTAATTTCTATGAATCCTATTTTCAGCGTAGTAACGCTCGCCCTGGCAACGGTGGTGGTGGGCGCCGCCGATAAACCGGTGAGCTATTACAACGACATC
Source organism: Pedosphaera parvula Ellin514 (assembly GCA_945872975.1). GTDB lineage: Bacteria > Verrucomicrobiota > Verrucomicrobiia > Limisphaerales > JADJPG01 > JADJPG01. The sequence goes on along the minus strand of CAMCCU010000251.1, from coordinate 7,222 downwards.
GTGCCGGTGTTCAAACGGAGCTGCACGGGATGTCATCATCCGGGCAAGCTCAAGGGCCAGCTCGACATGACGAGCTACGAGGCATTCAAGAAAGGCGGCAAGCACGGCGCCGGCTTCGTCGCGGGCAAGCCGAAGGAGAGCGCGGTCATCGATGAAGTTTCCGGTGAAGAGCCTTCAATGCCGAAGGAGGGCGATCCGTTGACCAAGCCGGAGATCGCGATGATCGAGCGCTGGATTGTCGAAGGCGCGACGAATGACACGCCGGCCAATGCGGGTTCCTACAAGCTCGCCGCCGCGCCCGAATATTCGCAGCCACCGGTCCTGAGCGCGCTGGCGTTCTCGCCGGATGGTAAATTGCTGGCGGTGTCCGGCTATCACGAAGTGCTGCTGCACGGTGGCGCGGAGTCGAACGTAGTCGCGCGGCTCGTCGGTGAATCGCCGCGCATCGAGTCACTGGCGTTCTCGCCCGACGGCAAGAAGCTCGCGGTAGCGGGCAGCGCCCCGGCGCGTTTCGGCGAGGTGCAAATTTGGGATGCATCGACGACTGGGACGGTGCTGACGCCACCGAAGTCGTTCAAGGTCTCGATGGATTCTGTCTTCGGCATCTCGTGGTCGCCGGATGGGGCGCGACTGGCCTTTGCGGGCGCGGACAAGGTGGTGCGCATCATCAGCGCGGCGGACGGCAAGGAGTTGGTGAAGTTCGAGAATCACAGCGACTGGGTGTTTGCCACGACGTGGACGGTGGACGGTAAACGCATTCTGAGCGGCAGCCGCGACAAGGCGATGAAGCTCATCGACGCGGCGAACGGCCAGTTCATCGACGACGTCAACAAGTTGCTCGAGGGCTTGGTGTGCTTTGCGCGGCATCCGAAGGAGGACGTGGTCGCTTATGGCGGTGAGATGGGGGTGAGTCGCACTTACAAGATTGGCGAGAACCAGGGGCGCACGGCGGCGAACAATGACTCAAATTTCCAGAAGGAATTCGAGCGCATGCCGGGGCCGGTGCAGGCGATTGCCTACAGCCCGGACGGCTCGAATATCTGCGTCGGCAGCATTGGCGGCGAGGCGCGCATCTTCAACGCGAGCGATAAGAAGCGCGTCGCCACACTGAAGGGCCATGACGGAGCGATCTTCGCGCTGACGTATCATCCGACGACGAACTGGGTGGTCACGGGCGGGTTTGATGGCAAGCTCCGCGTCTTCGAGACGGCGAAGGGTGAACTGGTCCGGTCGTTTGTGCCGGTGCCGCTGAAGACGGGAGCGGTGCAGCAGGCGGCGAAGTGAGCGGCCTGGGTTTTCCAATTGAACAATGCTGCTTGGGTGATGGATTCTTGCGGAGACATGACGACTCACTATCTCGCGTGCGACCTGGGGGCGGAGAGCGGGCGCTTGATGATGGGCAGTCTGTGCGACGGAAGATTGGAGTTGGTGGAGGTTCATCGCTTTCCAAACGTGCCGTTGCGCAGCGAGGGTTCGCTGTGCTGGGACATGGCGCGCTTGCTCGCCGAGTTGAAGGCGGGTTTGAAGAAGGCGGCGGCGCTCAATTTTCCCATCGCGAGTATCAGCGCTGATTCGTGGGGCGTGGACTATCTGCTGGTGGATGCGGCAGGGGAGATCATCCCGCCGGTTTTCCATTATCGCGATGCGCGGACGGCGCGCGGCGTTTCTAAGGTGAAGGAGTTGGTCGATGGGCGGACGGTCTTCGACGAGACTGGGATTCAGTTCATGCCGCTGAATACGATTTATCAACTTGCGGCGGAGCCAGCGGAGCGTCTCGCTGCGGCTGGCCAGATGTTGATGATCGCGGACGCGGTGAACTTTTTCCTTTGCGGCGTGGCGAGAGTGGAGGAGTCAAACGCGAGCACGACGCAGATCTACAATCCGCGGCGAAGGGATTGGTCGAAGAAATTGCTCGGCGCGCTGGGTCTGCCAGAGCTTTTGTTTCCGGAGGTGGTTCCTTCGGGCACGAGGCTCGGTCGGCTCAAGAAAGTGCTGGCTGACGAATCGGGCTTGGATGAAATCGAAGTGCTGGCGTCGTGCTCGCACGATACGGGCGCGGCGGTGGCGGCGGTCCCAGCGCACGGTGATGACTGGGCGTATCTGAGCTCCGGCACCTGGTCATTGATGGGAGTGGAGCTGGTGTCGCCGCTGGTCACGCCGGAGTGTCGGGAGCTGAACTTTACCAATGAGATTGGCTTCGGCGGATCAATCCGGCTTCTTAAAAACATCAGTGGGCTCTGGCTGGTGCAGGAGTGTCGGCGGGTCTGGGCGGCGGCGGGGCAGGAGATGGATTATGTGTCGCTGACGCGGCTGGCGTCGGCGGCGAAGCCGTTTGTCTCGCTGATCGATCCCACGGACCTGCGCTTTCTCGCGCCGCCAAACATGCCGGAGGCGATCGCTGAATATTGCCGTGAGACGGGTCAGCCGGTTCCGGGATCACCGGGAGCATTCGTGCGTTGTGCGTTGGAGAGCCTGGCGCTGTTGTATCGTCAGACGCTGCGCGAGATCGAGGAGCTCACCGGCAAGCGAGTCACGCGGTTGCATGTGGTGGGCGGTGGCAGCAAGAACGATTTGTTAAACCAGTTCACCGCGAACGCACTCCAAATTCCGGTTCACGCCGGACCAGTCGAGGCAACTGCGGCGGGAAATGTATTGATTCAGGCGATTGGTCTCGGTCATCTGCCCTCGCTGGAGGCAGCACGGATCGTGATTCGAGATTCGATGCCGGTTAAGATTATTCAGCCGCAAGATGCCGCGAGTTGGGCTGCGGCGGACGAGAGGTTTTCCGCGCTGCGCTGTACGGCGAAAGGCTGATCAGTCGGAGCGCTGGTTGGTCAGGAGGGCTTGGGCAGCCTTGGTGACCGAGGTGATGAGTTCAGGCGGCGCGATGACGACGGCGCTTCCGCCCCACCCGAGAATCCAGCGCTGAATCTCGCCGAGGCTGGAAAGTTTCAGGCGAAGTTCCACCCCGCCATCCTTGAGCTCACGAAGCGTCTGAGACGGGTGCCAGCGTTTCTCCCGGATGTAGTCGGCGGCGTAGGTGTCGAAACGGATCACGACGTTGTAGTCTCCTTGTGCGGAGTGGACGCCGAAGCTGTCGCGGAGGATTTTTTCGACGGAGAACTTCTCCGGGCGCGGAAAGGTCTGGCCTGTCGGCCGAACCGACTGAATGCGAGATGGGACGAACGTCCGAATGTCTTTTCGCAAGTGATCGTAGGCGAAGAGGAACCATTCGCCGTTGATGTTCGCGAGGTGATACGGATCGACGATACGGGGTTGGGCCTGTTTGCTGCCGGGTTTCCGGTAGCTGAGTTCCAACTGGCGGTGAGCGGCGGTGGCTTTGGCCAGCGCGTCGAAGATTTCGAGATTGAGAACGGGTTCCGCGCTGGTGCGAAAGGAGATGCTCTGATCCCAGTCGGCGAAGTTCAGCGATATGGTGTCGGGCAGGGAGGACTCCATCTTCTTGAAGGCGCTGATGAGCGGCTTCTCAAAGTTGGTGCCGCGATATTGTTGGAGCGCTTTTTCCGCGATCAGCAGGGCGACGAGTTCGCCTTCGGTAATCTGGAGGGTGGGGAAGGCGTTGACCTCCTCTGTGTAATAGTAGCCGAACTTTCGAGTGTCGTATTCGATCGGCAGCCCCATCCTTTCGCGCATGAAATCGATGTCCCGATGAATGGTCTTGGTGACGACTTCGATCTCGGCGGCCAGCTTGGTGGCGTTGGGATATTTGCCGGAGGTGATCGCCTGATGGATACGCATCATGCGCTCCAGCGGCGGTCGCGAGTGAAGCAGGGAGACGGACTTGCCGCTGGATTTCATGGGTGGATCCGGCGTTCGTGCGACGGGACAGGAAGAAGAGGCAGGCGGAGCGTGTGCCCCGCCTGCGATGAAATGGGGGTTAGGAACCCAGCTTGGTCAGCAACTCTTCGTTGGTCTTGTTCTTCTTGAGCGCGGCGATCAGCGTTTCCATCGCTTCGACGGGATTCAAGTCCACCATCATGCGGCGGAGCTTGCGGATGGCTTCCATCTGATTCTTCGGGAAGAGTTTTTCTTCCTTGCGCGTTCCGCTCTTCGGGATGTCGATGGCGGGGAACAGGCGGCGATCGGAGAGCTTGCGATCCAGGACGAGCTCCATGTTGCCGGTGCCCTTGAACTCCTGGAAGATCAGCTCATCCATGCGGGAGCCGGTATCCACGAGCGCGGTCGCGAGAATGGTCAGCGATCCGCCGTTCTCGATCTTGCGGGCGGAGGCGAACATCTTGCGCGGAATTTCCAATGCACGGGCATCTACGCCACCGGTCATCGTGCGTCCGGAACCGCCGTGAACGCTGTTGTAAGCGCGGGCGACGCGGGTGAGGGAGTCCAGAAGAACGAGGACGTCCTTGCCGGATTCCACCATGCGTCGGCAGCGCTCGATCATGAAGCGGCTGAGGCGGACGTGGGTTTCGAGATCCTGATCGTTCGACGAGGCGACCACTTCGGCTTTCACCGAGCGTTGGAAGTCGGTGACTTCCTCGGGACGCTCGTCGATGAGGAGCACGAGGACTTGAACCTCAGGATGATTCTCCGTCACTGAGTTGGCGATCTGCTTGAGAATGGTGGTCTTGCCGGTGCGGGGCGGGGCAACGATGATGCCGCGCGTTCCTTTGCCGATTGGGGTCACGAGGTCGATGATGCGCGCTTCGATGAGGTCGGGAGTTGTCTCCAGTCGGAACTTCTCGATCGGATCGATCGAGGTGAGATTCTCGAACCTGACCGACTTCGTGTAGTCGGAGAACGGCATGCCGTTCACGGATTCTACGGTCTTCAGTTGCGGGCTGCTGCCGCGATGCGGAGGCTGGAGGCCGCCGGTGACGAGGCATCCTTCGCGGAGGAAGTTCTTCTTGATGGTGTCAGGCGTGACGAAAATGTCTGACGGCTTGGGCAGGAAATGGTTCTCGGAGGATCTCAAGAATCCGAATCCTTTCTCTGAGATCTCTAGGTAACCGGTCCCCACGTCAATGGCGCTAGGCGCGTTGCTCATATGTAATTTAACAGTGTTGTCGAAGGGATTTTGGAAGTCGCCCGAACAGGCGATTGAACTTTGAATCTTCTGGAAAACCGCCGCCGTGAATCGCTTACTGTCCTTCGCAAGCAGGCGGTGAACCTTCAACGCGGTGCAATAGACTGCAAAGCCACGTCATTGGCAACACCTAAATTTTCAATGAATTTTGGATTCCGTGCCGGACTGTCTGGCCTCGCAATCGCGTTGCCGCCGCGCCTGTCTGGTGCTGATTCACCCTCGAACTTGGGCGGAGGAATCATCTAGGGTTAAGTGTCTTTGCTGAGTGGGTGCGTGGGTTCCACTTTTTTCGATCGGTCGAGGGCCACCGAAAAGATCCGAGGGAATGCTTTTTCGCGGCTCGCTCGCGGTTGAGGCATGAGCAAGCAGATGGAGCATCGCGTCCGCAATTAAACCATTCGTTGTCACCGGTGACGACCACGTGTATAGAAAGCTGAATCTATGGCCGCCGTTCCTCGTATCCTTTATTGCAACTGCACCTATGCCCAGATCGTGCCTCCGGAGGTCAAGGAAGCGGTGCTCCGAAAGCTATGCGAATCGGGGGTCGCGTTCGATGCCGTGGCGGATCTTTGTGAGATGTCCGCCCGGCAGGACTCGAACCTGCAACAGCTCGCCGCCAGCGGTTCGGTCAAGGTTGCTGCCTGCTTCCCTCGCGCGGTGAAATGGCTTTTTGCCGCGGCCAAAGCTCCATTGCCGCAAGATGGTGCTGAGATATTGAACATGCGCGTGCAGACAGCGGAAGAGATTGCAGCCGCCCTGTTCAACCCGAGTCTGAACCCGAACGTCCCCACCGGGAAAGTTACGGCAGCGGATGCTCCTTTCCCAGCGATGACGTCACTGTGAAATCATCGTAAACCTCTCCCCGAATCGCCCAGACTCCTCGCCTTATGTCGCTCAAAGATCAATCCACTCTCCGAGTCGTTTTCTTCGAAGGTGATGGCGCACAGCCCATGCCTGCTGCTGATCGGTTCGATACGATGACAGCCCTCCTGCAGAAGGGATTTGCCGTCACTCAAGCGAGATCTGGTCAGCGTGTAAGCGCGGCTGGATCGGGTCCGGTTCTGTTGCTTGGCCGGTTTGAAAGCGATTCAGCGCCGGACGCATTCGCCGGACCCTCAGAAGCCCGCGTGGTCGCGCGGAATATCTCGAGCATGGATGCGACGGCGATCGCGGAAGTGTCCGAATCCGTTCGAGAAGAAACTCACGCGGCTAAACAGGGGATTTGGAAGCCCTGGTTCCCGGTGATCGACTACGACCGTTGCACGAACTGCATGCAATGCCTGAGCTTCTGCCTATTCGGTGTTTACGGCGTGGATGGTGACCAAAAGATTCAGGTTCAGAACAACGACAACTGCAAAACCAATTGTCCTGCATGTTCCCGGGTGTGCCCTGAGGCTGCCATCATGTTCCCGAAGTATAAGGCGGGGCCGATCAATGGCGACATCGTCAGCGACTCGGACGTGAATCGCGAGAAGATGAAGATCGACATCTCTGCCTTGCTTGGCGGCGATGTCTATTCCCTGCTTCGAGAGCGCAGCGAGAAAGCCCAAAGCCGCTTCAGCAAGGAGCGCGATGCGGACAAGGCCCTTAAAGAACGGCAGAAATGTCTCGTGAAGCTGGCTCAGAGTGGAGATATCCCGCCCGAAGTCTTGATGAGCCTGCCATCCATGGATGAAATTGCGCGCCGCGCCGAGGAAGCTAAAGCCAAGGCGGCCGCGGCCCTGGCCGGCCAACCTCAAGCATCCTGATTTGGCGGTTTGCCGCACGCCGGAACGCTCGTGTCCAAGTCATTCCCAAAGCGCGTACTCCACTTGCGGTAGAGCATTGCCGATAACCTCCCTGTGTGCGATTATCAGCAATCAATGTCCACTGGCACGGGCAGGAACTGCGTGCCAAGAGCGTCTGTTATCGACGATGAATCGTTGGAACGAACGCGGTCGCTGATGAGCTCGCGGCGTTGGCGATAAACAAGTTAAGAATACAAGTTCGAGTCGTATCAAAGAACTAAGACGTACAAAGGAGCAAAAGACTTAACATGCCTGTCGTAACCTCATCGAGCGCTAGCTTTGCCCCAACGCGAACCTTCCTATCGCAGTCACTGACGAGATCCCCGCGTGCGGTTGCACTGTTGGCGTGCATCGTGGTCGTGCTCGGAATCTT
>CAMCCU010000250.1 GCA_945872975.1 Pedosphaera parvula Ellin514 | reverse complement strand
GCGCTCCGACGACGTAGTTTGCCCGGCAATTGTCCTGTAGCCGACGACGTGCGGAGGCGGATTCGGGTTCACATCAAACCGTCCGCCTCCTGACGTCGTCTGCCTCGGCGAAAGGGATTTTTGAAACAGGTTCGAACGTATCGAGGGGTATCGTCCCGACCCATGTCAGCGCCTTGGTTGGCTACACCCCGGTCGCCTTCTTGACCGCCTTCAACTGCTGAAACTCGGGCCGGGCCTTGTAATGATCATCGAGCGGGTAGCAGCCGCTGATGATCCCGTTGCGCGGCGCGGTGGTGCAATCGCTGAACGTGCGGCAGATGAGCTTCGGCGTGAGCGCGCCTTTTGTCGTCGCGTCGGCGAGCATCTCGGGATAGCTGAGAACCATCCGGCCGAGGCCGACCATGTCCGTCCAGCCATTGCGCACGGCGTATTGCGCGACGTGCGGCAAATACTCCTGCAAGTAGGAATAGGCCGTGCCGATCACAATCGGGCATTGGGCATTGGGCATTGAACATTGGGCCTTCGCCAGTCGCTCCTTCACCTGCCGCACGACGTTAATCTGCCTCGCCACATCAATAAGCGGATCGTGCGCGGGCTGATAACCGTCGCTTGGCGGATAGGCGGCGGGCCGCTGGATGTGCGGATTGTAGTAAGGCGAACCGGCGCTGAGATTCAGAATCTTCACGCCGAGCTGTGCGCAGAGTTCCGCAAACTGGAACGTCTCGCTGAGATCGTATTCCACCGGGTTGCTCGCGTTCACGCCGAAGCCGTAGCGATACGGCAGGCAGTGCGAGAAATCTTCCGGGACGCCGGGGCCGAGCTTGCCGGGTTCGGCGCGCGTCGGGTCGGGCTTGAACGGCACGAAGTCGAACGCGCTCAGGCGCACGCCGATGTCGATGGGGTTCCCGCTTGCGCGAATGCCGGCGATGATCTCGCGCAGGATGCGGGTGCGGTTCTCGAAGCTGCCGCCGAACTTGCCGGGCCGAGTGTGAGCGCCGAGGAATTCATGCAGCAAGTAGCCGTGGCAATGTTTGAGGTCCACGAAGTCCGCGCCAACGTCGCGCGCGATCTTCGCGGCGCGGATGTAGCACTGGATGAGTTCCTCGATCTCCGCGTCGGTGAAGACCTGCGTATCGCTCGTGACGTTGAACTTCCGGTCGAGGATCGGATGCCGGAAGGCGACGCGCGGCTCCATGCGCTTCTTGTCGGTGGGCTTGCAGAAGCGGCCGGAGTGCGTGAGCTGAAAGCCGATGATGAGATCGTCTGCCGAGCCGTAACGCTCGCGATGCGCTTTCACGAGAATCTCGCGAATCTCCGCGAGGTCGCGCTGGTTCTCTTCCGTGATGATGAGCTGGTTCGGATTCGCGCGTCCGTCCGGGCGCACCGCCATCGCCTCGCCGCCGTAGATGACCTTCGCGCCGCTCTCGCCGAAGCGCTGCCAGCGTCGGCGCACTTCATCGGTCGCGCCGCCGGTCGTGGTGGCGTCCCAGCCTTCCATCGGATGAATCGCCCAACGATTCCCGATGTGCTTGCCATTCACCGTGAGACCAGGAATCGCCTGCGCCAGCGGCGAGTCCTTGCCGGACGCGATGCCATCTTCACACGGCAGATGGAGGCCCAGCGCCGCGATGTGATGGCGGAAGTCAGCGACCGTCTTAAGCGACGCGATGCGGGTGAGTTTGAAGGGGGCGGGGGTACTCATTTCCTGGAGGGCGGCTTGGCGGCCTGAACGTCTTTTGGATTGACCATGAACTCGAAGACCAAAGGGCGGCTGACGATGACTTCGAGGGAGAGCGTTTTGGCATCGGAAGGAATCTCGAATCGGGTCGTGTACGTCCATTTCCCATTGGAGGAGCCTCGATTCTCTGTGTGGTTGGCGGCGGTATTCAGCTTGATCCCGCGGTCATCAAACACGTTGATTCGAATTTCATCTCCGTCTGACTGATTGCGCGTTTCGAGTAACAGAAAGGGTTTATCACCTCCCCACGATTCTACCCGGGATTTTGCGTCCCATGAGAACAAGTCTCCCCCGCTGAACGGCTTGGTGACGTCGAGTCCGCGGAAGGTGCCATTGGTGATGTGTAGTTTTCCGGGGGAGGAAATCAACAGGGCGGCAATAGTCACGCCAAGGACATTGGTCGATTGATCCACGGCGGTGAACTGATTCGTTGCCGGCGCTGGAATGTCACTCAACAGCCAGCGCTCTTCAGATTGGAAGTCGTCATCGCGATCCCGATGAATGACGGTCCTAAGTTTCCAGGCCGGCTCACGCGGCGAAAGCCACTGGGCATCGTTTCCGGTCGCGTCGAGCAGAGTCGAGGATCGGAGTTTCGCACGCTTCCAGTGCGGGGCGGTGGAGTCGGTTTTCCACTTGGGGCCGACCGATTGCCAGCGTTTGCTGTCGTAGTGCTGGAGTCCTTCCAGCGTCAGAATGACCGGACCATTGGTCGCGCTCTGCGGCAACGGGAGCGGAGTCCACTGTGCAAACGGGCCGGGCACTGGATTTGGAATTCTCAGAGTGCCTATCACCGCATCCGCCGCGCCGATGAAATGGAAACGAAAGCTCGGGTCGCGCCGGGGATGGGCGGTCAAGGACAGTCCATAAATCTGGCTGGAGACACCGCCGCCGAACGCGCAATAGCTGCCGCCGGGGTTGTAGAGGAATCCTTCGTCATCCTCCGCGCGGTAAGATTGCCATGGAGTTCCGGCGATGGGTGCGCCGGACGGATCTGTAACTTGGAAAAAGACCGTGATGCTATTCGTGCCGGAGCTGCAGCTGGCACTGGATACAGCAGGAAGCCAGCTCTGGAACCGCGATGGCAGGATGCGTCGTGCCGTCTTGTGCCAGGATTTCTCCGTCGTGAAGGTCTGGTTGCCGATAGTGGTGCCGAGGAACTCCACTCTCTTACCGTCCGGTAGCGTGATGATGCGGGCGTCTTCTCCCCGGGGTATCAGCACCACGCTGAGGATGGCGACGACGACAAAGGCCAGAGCGAGTAGAAGGTAGCGGCGCATCGGTGGAGGTCAGTTAGCTTTTTGGATCTGCGCGGAAGAACGTCAGATACGGAAGGCCCTTCGCCTCGCGCAGGATGAGCAGGGCGAGTTCGCGTAGGTGGTAGTCGCCCCACATGGAGCTTTCGCCGTTGGGCACCTTCTGGCCGGGGGCGATGTGGTCCCAGCCGTTCGGACGATGATAGACGGAGTGCAGGAGCAGGCCTTGATGCATCGCGTTCGTGGAGAGGTAAGGCTCGGTGAGTAGCGTGCGGGCGATGGTGAGGCCGGCTTGGCGGAACTGGGAGGCGAGAGGCGATTGGCGATGGGCGGCGAGGTGATTGCCAAGGCGGATCAATCCTTGGGCGGCAATGGCGGCGGCGGAGCTGTCCACTGGCTCGTGGGCGTTGTAAGGGTCGGATGGTTTATTGAGATAGTTCGACGGGAGACGATGCAGGTTCGGTGCGCCGGAGTCCCACATCGGTACGCCGTCGGCGCAGGAATTCGTGAGGTAGAAGTCGGCGGTGGCGAGTGCGGCTTTCTCAAACTCCGCAGCTGCCGACGTGAGGAGGCGGACATTCTTGGACTTGCTGCTCCCGTCCGCCTCGTTACCTCGGCGGCTACCAGTCGAGTTGAGAAACTCCAGCTCCTCCGCGAAGCCACAGATCGCCCAGGCCAGTCCACGCGTCCAGGTGCTGAAAGGCGAGTAGCCTTGCTGGCTGTTCGGGCAGCGGAAGACGCCGTTCGCGACATTGAAGACGGCTTCGTGCGTGGTGCGGCCGCGCACATCGTAGGCGTCGCGGCCCTCGCCGTAATAGACGGAGTAACGCGCGGTGTTCAGCGCGTGTTCGACGAGGCGTTGCAGCAGGGAAATCTTCGCGTCCTGCTCGCCCATGAGCGCGTGACCGAGCTGATGCGCGACGGCGAGCGAGCGGCAGGAGCGGATGGTATCGACGAAGAGCGAGTGTGCGCCGTTGAAGCTGTGGATGAAGCCCGTGCCGTCGGCGAGCTTCGTCCAGCGCGCGGCCTGCACCGCGCCGCTGACCTTGAGCGCGAGTTCGTAGAAATCCTTCTCGCGATCGTTCCGCTCGATGCGGCCTTCGTGCAGCAGGCGGAGCAGATTGCCGTAGGTGGAGACGTTGTTGAAGCCGTGGTCATGCACGCCGGTGTGCGAGACGTGGCTGGCCATCAGTTCGACGGTCTTGCTGCGTCCGATGTCGAGGAAGCGCGTGTCGCCCGTGGCGTCGAACTGAAGGATGGCCGAGCCGAACTGAAAGCCCTGCGTCCACTCCGTCCAGCCGCGCGACGTGTAGCGGCCCTTCACGGTGAAGACGGGCGTGCCGTCGGCGGGCTTCCAGGTTTTCTCGATGCTGGAAATTTTCTGCGCCGACAGCTCGAACATCCGCTCGATGGCGGGGACGAGTTTCTGCGGGGTGAGCTTGTTGTCGATCTTGATGGGCATGACTTGAGTAATGCGTAGAACGTAAAGCGTGAGGTCAGGATGAAGCTCTTGTTGCCGGCTACAATCGCCTCAAATGAAATCCGCCGTCCACGTTGAGGACTTCGCCGGTGCTGAACGGCAGCAGATCCTGCGCGATGGCGGCGACGGCGCGGCCGATGTCTTCGGGCGTGCCCCAGCGTTGAATGGGGGTGAGGCCGTCCGCGATGAGCTTGTCGTATTTCTCCTTCACCGCGCCGGTCATGTCCGTGGCGATGATGCCGGGACGAATCTCGTAAACATTGATGCCGTGCTCGGCGAGACGCGCGGCGTAGAGCGGCGTGAGCATGGAGAGCGCGGCCTTGGCGATGCAGTAGTCGCCGCGATTGGTGGAGGCGGTGTAGGCGCTGATGCTGGAGATGGTGATGATCTTGGGTTTTGAACGTTGAGCGCCCAACGTTGAACGTTCAACGTTCAATGAATCCACCATCCAGCGTGCGGCCAACTGGGTGAGGAAGTAAGGCCCCTTCACGTTGATGTTCATCAAGCGGTCGAAGCTTTCCTCGCCCGCATCGAGGATGTCCGCGCGGACGTTCGGCGCGACGCCGGCGTTGTTTACCAGCAAGTCCAGCCGTCCGTAAGTCGAGCGCGTGAAGTCGATCAGTTTGTGGCGGTCGGCGGTGAGGCTGATGTCTGCCTGACAGATTGCGGCGCGGATGGATTTCCCGCCGACCTTGGCCTGTGCCACGCAATCGGCGGCGGTCTGGCGGGCGGCTTCTTCGTTGCCGGCGTAATTCACTACGAGATCAAAGCCCAGTTTCGCGAGTTCGAGCGCGATGCCGCGTCCGATGCCGCGGGAAGCGCCGGTGATGAGAGCCACTTGATTCACGCGGGAACGCTAGGAGTTTTTGCGGTTCGTCAAAAGCAGAAACTCGTGGACGCTTTGCCGGCTTGCGACGGATGGCGCGGGCTCCGTATGCTGCGGCAATGCGACACGTTAAAGTTCCGCTGAAAGAGCGGAGTTATTCCATCTTCATCGGCGGCGGTTTGCTGGCGCGGCTGGGCGCGGAGTGCGCGAAGCTGAAGCTCGGTCAACGTTGCGCCGTCATTACGGACCGCAACGTAGGGCCACGCTACGCGCGTGCGGCCATCGCGAGCTTGAAGGCGGCGGGTTTTGATCCGGTGCTCATCACGGTGCCGGCGGGCGAGACGGCGAAGAGCTTGAAGACGGTGCAGTCGTGCTATGACGAACTGGCGTCGCATCGGCTGGAGCGGAAGTCGTTCATCGTCGCGCTCGGTGGCGGAGTGGTGGGCGATCTCGCGGGCTTCGTTGCGGCGACGTATCTGCGCGGCGTGCCGTTCGTGCAGGTGCCGACGACGCTCCTTGCGCAGGTGGACAGCTCGGTCGGCGGCAAGGTGGGCGTGAACCTCAAGGCGGGGAAGAATCTCGTGGGCGCGTTCTATCAGCCGAAGCTCGTGCTGTGCGATCTCGACACGCTGCGGACGCTGCCGAAGCGGGAGTTTCGTGCCGGACTGGCGGAGGTGATCAAGTATGGGATCATTTACGACGAGGCGTTGTTCGAGCGATTGGAGAACCGGCTGGCGAAACTGCTGAAGCTCGACGCGAAGCTGCTCGGCGAAGTCGTGGCGCGCTGCTGCGAGATCAAGGCGGACGTCGTGGGGCAGGACGAGACGGAGACGGGGCTGCGCGCGATATTGAACTTCGGTCACACCATCGGCCACGCGATCGAAAACTCGTTCGGCTACGGCAAGTATCTGCATGGTGAGGCGATTTCCATCGGGCAGATCGCGGCGGCGGAGCTGTCCTGCGAAGTGCTGGGATTCTGCGGCGGCTGTGCGGAGCGCATCCGCGATTTGTTCAAGCGCGCGGGATTGCCCACGGAGATTCACCTGACCCCGACGCAGCGTAAGAAGCTCCTCGCCGCGATGAAACTCGACAAGAAGGTGAGCGGCGGCGAGATCAAGTTCGTGCTCGCCGAGGACATTGGCAAAGTTGTCTGGGGCCAGAAAGTGCCGCAGGAATTGGTGGAGCAACTGCTTGGCGGCGGCGCAGGGGAGTAGGTCGTTGAACCGCGAGTTCCGCAACCTGCTGCGTCTCGTTACGTTTTACGAATTACGCTTCACGTTCCGCGCGTGAAACGTGAAACGTAAGACGTAACGACTGAATCAGTTCGTGCCCTCCCGGTGTTCAACGGCGACAAATCACTTTCTCATGCTGAAAAATCCCGTCTTGGATGCCGAGGGCCGTCCTGAGTGCGTGACGTTGAATGCTTCAATTCCCTTGTCAGTGCGTGGGGCCGCTCGTATAAGCCCGACCATGCAACGCGGTTTGTTCGCTCCGTTTAGTTCGATGAAATCCTTGTCCCGCTGAATACATGCTGGCTCGAAGAGTTATCCCCTGTCTCGATGTTCATGGCGGGCACGTCACGCGCGGCGTGCAGTTTGGCAAGGCGGAGGCGGGCGAGTTGCGCAACGTTGGCGATCCTGTGGAACTCGCGGTGCGTTACAACGAGCAGGGCGCGGACGAGATGGTGTTCTTTGACATCACCGCCACGGCGCATGGGCGTGCGACCATCGTGGATGTGATCGAGCGGACGGCGGACCAGTGCTTCATGCCACTGACGGTCGGCGGCGGCATTCGTACAGTGGACGACATGCAGACGATGCTGCGCGCGGGGGCGGACAAGGTGAGCATCAACTCGTCGGCTATCGCTACGCCGGATTTAATCCGCGCCGGTGCGGAGAAGTTCGGCAGCCAGTGCATCGTGGTCTCGATCGACGCGAAGAAGGCGGGGCCGGATAAGTGGGAAGTTTTTGTCGCAGGCGGTCGCAAGGCCACTGGCATGGATGCGATTGAATGGGCGAAGAAGGCAGTGGCGCTCGGGGCCGGGGAGATTGTCCTGAACAGCATCGATGCGGACGGCACGAAGGCGGGGTTCGATCTCGTGGTGACGCGTCGGATCAGTGAGTCCGTCGGTGTTCCGGTGGTGGCGAGCGGCGGCGCGGGGACGTTGCAGCACATGGCGGATGTGCTGATTGACGGCAAGGCGGACGCGGTGCTCGCGGCCAGCATTTTTCACTTCGGTGAATTTACGGTGGGCGATGTGAAACGATTTCTTGGCGAGCGCGGGATTCCTGTGCGGCTGTAGTCCGGCGTTGGCGGCTTTCCACTTTCGATGCGCATGAACGATCTGCTTCAATCCCGATGGCTTCCCATTGTTCTCCTCACCGGATCGAACGTCTTCATGACCTTCGCGTGGTATGGGCATTTGAAGTTCAAGGAACAGCCGCTCTGGCTGGTGATTCTCGCGAGCTGGGGCATCGCGTTCTTCGAGTATTGCCTGATGGTTCCGGCGAATCGCTGGGGGAGCGGGCGCTACACCGCGATGGAGCTCAAGATCATCCAGGAGGTCACCACGCTGACGGTCTTCAGCGGATTTGCCGTGGCGTATCTCGGCGAGCGGATTCGTTGGAATCACTTCGCGGCGTTTGGCTGCATCAT